>JBBTTU010000032.1:0-3114 GCA_038064075.1 Patescibacteria group bacterium | reverse complement strand
CCAAGATACTCGCCTCCAAAGGGCGATGTCCTACCATTAGACGATCCCGCAATATAGGTCAAAACGCTACATTATTATTTATCATTCTTTAATGATTCTGAAAAGAGCAAGTTCCAGCGGCAGTTCGCGGTGCGGCGAATAAAAACGGGTATTGAAAGCCTCAAGAAAAATTTTCAAAATCCTTTCAAGCTCATCTGCTGAAAATTTGGGGTTGGCGGTGGAGAAGCCGGGTTTTAACGAATCCAAAAATAAATCGCGAAAATCTTTTATCAGGATTTTAAGAAAAAGCCTCGGATCAATGCCGCTGTTTTTAGTTTTGGCAAGCGCGGCAAGAGCTAGACTGGCGTCTTTTTTGAAAATAGCGTCGGTTATTTCGCCTACCAGTTCCGGCGCCGGCGCGCCGAAAAAATCCCTTAAATCCGAAGCGGTTATTTTCGGGCCGCTCCCGACGGCAACCTGTCCCAAAAAATTAAAAGCGTCGCGAAGCGAACCTTCGGCAAAAAAAGACAAAACTTGGGCGGCTTCGGGTTCAAGACCGAGCCCTTCTTTTCCAGCGGCGTCAATCATCATTTTTGAAATCAGCTCATCAGCAATCAGACGGAAACGGAGATGCTGGCATCTGGAGCTTATTGTTTCCGGAACTTTTTCCGGTTCGGTCGTGGCCAGAATAAAAATGACGTGTCCCGGCGGCTCTTCAAGGGTTTTTAAAAGAGCGTTAAAAGCTTCTTTGGTCAGCATATGAACCTCGTCAATAATATAGACCTTATAACGACTGGAAGGCAGAAAGGCGGAGGAGTCGCGAATCAGCCTGATCTCGTCAATGCCGCGGTTTGAAGCGGCGTCCATTTCTACAAGATTAAGGGTCTGACCGGAAAGAAATTCCGTACAAGCAGAACAATTATTGCACGGCGCAGACAATCCGCCTTCGCCAGCCTGCGCTTCGCCGGAGGCTCCGGCAAGGCGAGGGCTTCGGCCGATGCTCAATTTAGCATCAAAATTTCCTTCGGAAATTTTGGCTAAATTGGCACAGTTGACGGCTCGGGCCAAAATTCTTGCCACACTTGTTTTACCGGTGCCGCGCGGCCCGGAAAAAAGGTAAGCGTGAGCTATGCGATCCGATTTCAGAGCATTTTTAAGAATTTTAACCAAATGATCCTGTCCTGCCACTTCGTCAAAATTTTTCGGCCGATATTTTCTATATAAAACCTGCTCGGTCATTTAAATATGGTAGCAAAATAGAGCGTTTCAAGCAAAAATCAATTTGACAATAAATCAAACATATGATAATAATGGCTCAAGTAGTACATTTTCATAATTTATATAATCTACACGAGTCTGACTTGTGTAAGGAGGTAAAAATGTTAGTAACGCTTGTGGGCCAAATGATGGCCCCATCAATCGCTTTTACCACACTCGCGGAGCACTTGACCACAAAAGGCGTCCAAACTCTTTCGCTAATTGGCGCCGGTAAGTCAACAAATCTGAAAAATCTAGATTCATTAGTTGAAAACGCAGACGTGGTTTTAATCGGCATATCTGGCCCGAAAGAACTTGCCAGAGAGGAATTAATCGCAGCTGAAATCGCAACAGTGCAAAACATACCTTATGGATTTTACTCCGATACTTACGACGTTTTCCGAGCGCCGTTGATTAACCGGAAATTGAAAAGCAGGGCGGCTTTTCTTTTCGTTCCATGCGAGGAAGAAAGAGAAGAAGCTAAAAAAATTTTCCCCAACGCCGAAATTATCGCATCCGGCAACCCGACCTGGGAAGATTTCTTCTCGCCTAAGTATTCAAAAAAACAGGTGCGCGATCTTCTTATGATAAAACGCAAAGAAAAAGCAGTCCTTTGTTCTTTAGGGACGGTGTTTGAAATTAACATGAAGATACTCAAAGCCTTGGATGCCGCGCTGACACAGATAAGAAACATCAATATCCGCTCAAAAGTAATCGTAGGCATCCATCCGGGAGACCAGAATTACAGAAAAGACCACTTGATTTATACGAAGAATTTCCAGGCAAAAGTTCCGATGCGATTTATCACCAGAGACGAGATGCCGACAATGGACATTATTCCGGGCGCGGATTATGTGGTGGATACGCCAGGCAGTTCCATCGGCATTAATGCGGCTTGTTTGCGCAAGCCGGTCATCTGCTACTGCTCGGAGATAGCGCTGGATAATCTGGAAAAGTCCACGACCAAAAAATTGTGGAGACCGTGCAAACTCGGGGTAATGAAGCCTGTCAACGACCCTAATGGACTGGCATACGAGTTTCATCAGGACTTCGGTCAAATGATTAAACGCCAAAAGGAAGTTTACCCTAAACCTGCCCAAAAAGGCCGAGCAATAAAAATTATGACCGAAACTCTGCAAAGATACGGGTCATTCTATCAAAAATAATATACAAGTCTGATTTGTTTTGTATAGATTGAAACCAAAACGAGCGCATAAATATGCGCTCGTTTTTACATTCAGATTAACTTAAAATTTCTAGTTAGCCGGAACCATTCCGCGAAGCCACCACGGAGTTTCTTGGGACGGTGAAGAAGGAGACGGAGGGTAAACTTGAGCTCCGCCTTGCGGAGTCGGCGTCAATTTGAGCCAAAACGGAACTTCTTGAGCCGGAGTTGGAGCTGGAACTGGAGTTACAGGAGCTGTCGGAACAGGAATTAATGCTGGAATAGCAGGAGCTATTGGAGCTGTGGGAGCTGCTACAGCCGGAGCCGCGCCAAAAACTTCCTGCAATTTTGCCCTTGTTTTTGGTCCGACAAGTCCATATCCGGTGTCGCCCTCTTTGGCTAATCCGTATTTAACCTGGAATTTCTGGACAGCTTTTGCGGTCAAAGAACCAAAATATTCTGATTCGTTTCCGGCAGAACCCGCGCCGGATGAGCTAATCTTCGTGTCGGAATCGGAGTTTAAAAGTTGTTGAAGCCTCTTAACATCGCTATTTGATGTTCCAAGACCAAGACCCTTATTAAACACAGCTGAAACTGAAACCGGAACAGCGGGAGCGGACGGCGTTATCGGAACAGCGGGAACAGCTGGAACTGCCGGCGCGCCAAAAACTTCCTGCAATTTTGCCCTTGTTTTTGGTCCGACAAGTCCATAT
>JBBTTU010000031.1:0-20174 GCA_038064075.1 Patescibacteria group bacterium | reverse complement strand
CGGTTCCAGTCTGGATTCCGATCGGCTTTCCCGAAGACTTAAAAAAAGCCGAAGAGTTTTTGCAAGCTCGCGCGAAAATAAGCTGATAATTTTGACAAATATGTCCAAAGGAAAACATATTGCGGTAATCGGTGACGGCACCTATGTCGTGCTGACTGCTTTAAAAAAATTTCCGGTTTATTTGTCAGCGATTGTTTTAATGGCTGATGATGGCGGTTCAACCGGTCTCCTTCGTCAAGAATTTGGACTCTTGCCGGCCGGAGATGTCCGGCGGGCTTTGACAGCTTTGTCAAATCATCCCGATGAATTCATCACCCGACTTTTTAATTATCGTTTTTCAGAAGGAAGCTTAAACGGCCATAATTTCGGCAATTTTGTCATTGCCGTTTTGGAGCGCGTCTGCGGCAGTTTTGAAAAAGCCGTTGAAGCTGCCTCAAAATTATTGGCCGTGGAGAAGGGAGAAGTAATTCCGGTCTCTTTTGATGATGTCCGTCTTTTTGCCGAATTGGCTGACGGTTCGGTCATAAAAGGCGAGTCCAATATTGATATTCCAAAGCATAATGGTGAAATTACTATTGAAAAAATCTGGCTTGAGCCGCAGGCTAAAGCCAATGCTAAAGCGCTCAAAGCCATACGCGATGCCGGCTTAATCATTATCGGTCCCGGAGATTTATATACCAGCATTATTCCCAATTTTTTAGTCAAAGGAATTGTGGAGGCGCTTGCCGAAAGCCGGGCTAAAAAAATTTATATCTGCAATTTAATGACCAAATATGGCGAGACTCATGGTTTTGTGGCCTATGATTTTGTGAATGTCCTTGAAAAATACATCGGGTTCGGAGTTTTGGACGCAGTTATCATTAATAATCAAAGGCCGCCTGAAAATATTTTGGGGCGATACCGCAAGGAAAAGGCTTTTTTTATTGACCCGTTTTTTTCCAATCCGGCCGGCGCCAAAAAGCCGAAAATCATCAAAACCAATCTGATCAGTAAAGGTGATTTAATCCGTCATAACAAAGAGAAACTGGCTGAGATCGCGCTGAAATTTATATGAATGCCAATTTTGCGAAATGAATTTTGTAAAATTGGTTAATGAATTGAAAAACCGGCAAATAGAAGTTATGCTGAAAAAATGATTGATTTTAAAATGCAGGCTCTGATTAAAGCCGAAGAAAAGCGGCAGTCGGGCGTAATTAATTTGATTGCTTCGGAAAATTATGTTTCAAAAGAAGTCAAAGCGGCGTCGGGATCGGTTTTGACCAATAAATATTCCGAAGGTTACCCCGGCCGGCGCTATTACGCCGGAAACGAAATTATTGATGAGGTTGAGCGGCTGACCCAAGAAAGAGCGCTGAAACTTTTTAAATTAAACCCCAAAAAATGGGGTGTTAATGTTCAAGTTTTGTCGGGCGTTCCGGCTAATTTTTTCGTTTATTCGGCGCTGGTGGAATCAGGCCAAAAAATCGCCGGGCAGGCTTTGGATCAAGGCGGGCATTTGTCGCACGGCGCAAAAGTAAGCTTGACCAGCCGCTTTTGGCAATGGGTTCATTACGGCGTTGATAAAAAAACCGAGCTTTTAAATTATTCTCAAATTTTCAAAGATTTAAAAAAAGAAAAGCCGAAGCTGATTGTCGCCGGCTACTCGGCTTATTCCCGCAAATTGGATTTTAAAGAATTCAGAAAAATTGCCGATTCGGCTGGAGCTTATTTAATGGTGGATATGGCTCATTTTGCGGGTTTGGTCGCCGGCGGCGTTTATCCGTCGCCTTTTAAATATGCCGACATCGTTACAACCACGACTCACAAGACTTTGCGCGGGCCGAGAGGCGCCATGATTTTTTATAAAAAAGATTTGGAGGAAAAAATCAACAAGGCCGTTTTTCCGGGAGGGCAGGGCGGGCCGCATGATCACCAGACCGCCGCCATCGGAGTCGCGTTATACGAAGCCATCCAGCCGTATTTTAAAAAATATGCCCGGCAAATCGTAAAAAACGCTAGAGTTTTAGCCGGCGGACTTAAAAAAAGAGGCTGGCGGATCGTTTCCGGCGGGACCGACAATCATCTTTTTTTGGTTGATGTCTGGAGCCGAGGCATTGCCGGCAAAGACGCTGAGAAAATTCTTGAAGAGGCCGGAATAATCGTCAACCGAAACGGCATACCCTACGATACTCGTTCTCCTTTTAATCCTTCCGGCATCCGTATTGGCGCGCCGGCTGTGACAACCCGGGGAATGAAAGAAAAAGAAATGGCCAAGATCGCTTTTTGGATTGACGGCTTGCTGCGGGGCAGATTAAGCGCTGCCGAAGTTAAAAAAGAAGTTAAAAATCTGGCAAGAAGGTTTAAAATGCCATGAAAATTTCTAACGGGGCGAATATTTTTGATGGCCGGGCTCTGGCCGAAGAGATAAAAGAGAAACTAAAAAAAGAAGTCAAAGCTTTGGGCAAAAAACTGCGGCTAGTTGCGGTGTTGGCCGAAAACCGGCGCTCATCGTTAAGTTTTGTCAAAAGAAAGCAGATTTTCGGTCGCGATATCGGAATTGACGTTGAAATTAAGCGGCCGCCTGAAAACGTGCTGAATTCCCGCAAAAAGTTTCGTAGCTGGCTGGCGTCAATTGTTCACGAAGAAGCCAGTCACGGCATTGTCATCCAGCTTCCGCTTCCTGAAAATCTGGATAAAAAACGGCAGTATTTTTTGGACAGCATTATTTCTGAAAAAGACGTCGATATCCTTTCTTCTTGCTCATTTGGAAAATTTGCCACCGGCCAGCTTGATATTCAACCACCGGTGGTTGAAGCGGTAAGCCTGATTTGTCAGCGCGAAAACATAAATCTTAATAATAAAAATATAGTTGTGGTCGGAGCCGGCACGCTGGTCGGCCGGCCGGCCGCGGTCTGGCTTTTAAAAGAGCGTTTGCCGTTTAGCCTTTTGGTTCGCGACACGCCTCATTTTTTGGAAGTCCTGTCCCGAGCCGATGTTATAATTTCAGGCGTCGGTCAAGCCGGCCTGATTCAGACCGATATGGTCAAAGAAGGCGTTATTGCTTTTGATGCCGGCGCTTCAAGCGAAGCCGGCGAGATTAAAGGCGATCTTGATCCAAAAATTGCCGGGAAAGCCTCGTTTTTTACGCCGGTTCCGGGCGGCATCGGGCCGCTGACCGTGGCCGCGCTTTTTAAAAATTTGATTGCGCTTGTCAAAACAAAATAAGCTTACCCTTATTGCTAAAATTTATTTTCTTATGACAACGCTCCAAGACTTGAAAATTATAGGGTTTTTATTTCAGAAAAATAACGCGGTTCCCCGTTTGCCTTTTTATCTCGCTTCGCTCGTTAAAAAGTTTTCCGACCGCTATTTTTCTTCATAAAAACCATTAATTTTCAAAGTCTTTCCGCGAGTCAACGAAAATGAATTTTAGCAATAAGGGTAATAACCTCGCTGACCAGTTCATTTTTTTTTGATTTCCCAGTCAAGATGCATTTTGGGCAGCATCATTTCGGGATTCCATGATTTTTTGAGCAGGTTGATGTCGTTTGAGGCTTGATATTTTCCGCTTAATTTATCCTGGTGGTATTCTTTGTCGCCGACCGGTTCAACTTCGTAGAAAACCATCTGGGCGACCCGGCGGCCGACAATCAAAGGAATGGTAAAATTCCGCGAATTATTCGTCACCTCCATTGTCCAGCGGTTGAAATAGCCGATGTCTCCCCATCCGGCGTCTTTGCAAACTTCAATGAAATTGCGGCCTAAAGACGAGCGGGCGTACATTTTGCTGACGCAGCAATTTTTTCCGCCGATGAATTCTTGGGTATGGGCAAGAATTGTTTCGCCCGGCCCGAGAAGGATTATTTCATCGTCGGGTTTGATATTCGCGAATTTCATATTAAGCCTTGCGGCAATTTTACGGCAGGGTTCGGCTTCAAACGGTCCGGACCAAATGCGCCGGGTGGAAGTTTGGTCGTAAACATTGTGGATGGTGTGTCCGCCTTCGGGATGTCTTTCACGCCAAAAATGGCGTCCGATTGAAACATCGTAGCTGGTTGTTTTGAGTTTGCGGTCATCAAAGGGTTCAATAATAATATTGCCTTTTTTGATGTGTTTTAGAATAGCGTTTCTGGACAACAGCATATTGAATAATAATATAAAATTTAAAAATAAAATTCCAGCCGATGTTTTTAGATGTTTTTTAGAGGTTTTCCGGCAGTTTTTGCCGGCGTGGTGTGGCCGGGGTGGGAATTGAACCCACATGATCTTGCGATCGCGGGATTTTGAGTCCCGTGCGTCTGCCAGTTCCGCCACCCGGCCGTTCCAATATTTTATACCAGTTTTGTTGATTTATCCACTCCGCTTGTCAATTTGTTTGGGTTTGTTAATCTTTATTACATGTCCATAAATCAATCAACGGAAGAAAACAAACCCGAAAGCGTCTTTTGGATTGAAGTGGATAAAATCCAGCCCAATCCTTTCCAGCCGCGCCGCGAATTTGACGAAGTCAAGCTGAAAGAGCTGGCCGGCTCCATAAGGGAATACGGCATTTTACAGCCTTTAATTGTTGTCCGTCAGGAGCGCGAAGTTCCGACCGGCACCGTTGTAGATTATCAGTTGATCGCCGGCGAGCGCCGGCTTCGCGCCGCCAAAATAGCGGGACTCTCTCATGTGCCGACTTTGGTCCGCGACGAGCCGGCCGAAAAAGTCAAACTGGAATTGGCGCTGATTGAAAATGTTCAGCGCGAGGATTTAAATTCGCTTGATCGGGCCCGGGCTTTTAAACAACTGATGGATGAATTCAATCTGCGCCAGCGCGACGTCAGTTTGAAAATCGGCAAAAGCCGCGAATTCGTGGCCAACACCCTCCGGCTCCTTACTTTGCCGGACTATATTCAAAAAGCCATTGTTGACGACCGGCTGACCGAGGGCCACGCCCGTTCTTTGCTGATGCTGACCGACCATCCCGAAGAACAAGAGGCGCTTTTCAACGACATTTATTTTAAAAGGCTTTCGGTGCGCGACGCCGAGCGGGCTTCGCGCCGGATCGCGATTGAGCGTGTCAGAAAACGGGACGATATTCCCGACGCCGAGACCCGTTCTCTTGAAGAAAAGCTGCGCGAAGCTCTGGGAACGAGAGTCTATATTGAAAGAAAAGGCATTGGCGGGAAGATCATGATTGAATTTTTTTCCGAAGACGATCTGCAAAATTTAATTTCTCATGTCGCCAAGCGGGAAGAGGCATATAGCGAGACGGCGCCTATTATGGATGCCAGACCGGTTGCGCCCGAAGATTTGCCGGCGAGCGAGCCAGCCGGGCCGCAATTGGGTGAAGAAAGCCAATCGGAAGATTTTTCCGAACCGAACCCTCAAATCAAAATTATGACAGCAGGGGCCCGCGAAGAAGACCTCAAAGATTTTACGATTTAAACTATCGGCGGTTCAGTTTTTTTCGGCGATTGATTCCACGCCGCCTATTTTTTTGAGCCGGGTTTTTATTTTTTCAATCTGCTCCCGATTTTTAGGCTCAAATTTGACATTGATAGCCGGATAGAGACTGCTACTGGCCAAGCTCGTTATTGTTCTGATGTTTATTCTGAAATCGGAAAACACAGCCGACACGTCTTTTAAAATACCGATCCGGTCGCGAACTTTGATTTCAAATTCGGTTTCTTTGGGTTTCGTCTCCGTCACCGCGAGATTTGTTCTTAGTTCTTTGCGGATTTGGGATTTGGCAAGGGATGTCCGGGTCAAATTCAGCCATTCCGGACTAGGTTTTCTATTTTTTTGGGTCATAATTTCAACAATGTCTCCCGACGCCAGCTTGTAATCAAAAGAAACCAGGCGCGAATTGACTTTGGCTCCGGCCGCCCGGTTTCCGATCTCGGAATGAATATGATAGGCAAAATCAATTGGAGTGGCGCCGTCGGGAAGATCGATCACGTCGCCTTTGGGAGTAAGAACAAAAATCCGGTTTTTAAAAAAATCAATTTTAAGCGATTCCAAAAAATCTTTGGATGAACTTTTTTCTTTCTTTTTTTCTTTTTGCCATTCTTGAAGCTGGCGAACCCATTCAAATTTTCGTCCGACGAATTTCGCTCCGATCTTCGGCTTTCCGGCTCCTTCCCAAAACCAATGGGCGGCGATGCCGTATTCGGCCTCCTTGTGCATTTCCCGGGTTCTGATTTGGAATTCGGTCGGCTGGCCTTCCAGACAAAAGACGGTCGTATGCAGACTTTGATAGCCGTTAAACTTGGGCAAAGCGATATAATCCTTGATTCTTCCCGGCACCGGCCGCCAGAGCTTGTGAATAACGCCGAGCGCGGCGTAACAACTTTCAATATTTTCAACCGTCAGCCGCAGCGCGACCAGATCCAAAATGCGGTCCCAATTCATGTCGTTACGCAGAAGTTTTCTCCAGGCGCTGTAGACGTGCTTGGCTCTGGCCGAAATATCGGACAATTTTATTTTTTCGGCATGCATTTCTTTTTTTACGAGCGGCATTATTTTTTGAATATATCGTTCGCGTTCCGGCATTCTTTCTTGAATTTCATTTTTCATCCATTCGTATTCGTGAGGGTGAACATAGCCAAAAGCCGAATCTTCCAGTTCGCCTTTAAGTTCTCCCATGCCGAGCCGGTCGGCCAGCGGCGCGTAAATGTCAAGCGTTTCGGTCGCTATTCTCAATCTTTTTTCGGGGTCGGGCAGAGCCCAGAGCGTTTTCATATTATGTCTGCGATCCACCAGTTTTAGGACAACCACCCGAATATCCTGGGCAACGGCCAAAAACATCCGGCGCATGCTTTCAGCCGCCCGTTCCGCTCCGCGGTATTTGAGTTTATTGACTTTAGTGACTCCCCGGACCAAAAAATATATTTCATCGCCGAAAAGTTTTTTGATTTCGCGGAAAGTCGCGGCGCTGTCTTCAACCGTGTCGTGCAAAAGCGCGGCTGAAACGGTTTTGGCGTCAAGTTTCAAATCAGCCGTGTTTAAAGAAACCGCAACGACATGATTTAAAAACGGTTCTCCCGAGAATCGTTTTTGTCCATTGTGGGCGCCGGCGGCGTATTTAAAAGCTTTTTCAATCAGCCGCAAATCTTCTTCCGAAAGTTTGGATCGGCCGCGCGATTTCAGCTCGGCGCTGTAATTTGACCAGTTCCAATCTGTCACAAACTTATTATATGCCGGAATTGCAAGCAAGGGTCAATATATAGGGTTTAAGACGACAATGTCTCTTTGTTTTCGGACGATTTTTTGATTCCGCTTCTGAACGGGCAGGACTTGTTGGCGCATTTTTCGCGCTTGCCCGATTCCACCAAAGGCGATGAACATTCCGGACAAAGTTTCCCGGTCGGTTTTCGCCAAGTCGCAAAATCGCAGTCCGGCCAGCGCGAACAGCCGTAAAAAATTCTTCTTCTTTTGGTTTTGCGTTCAACTATCTCGCCTTCGCGGCAAAGCGGGCATTTGATGTTCAAAGACACCGGCGCCAGCGCTTCGGTATATTTGCATTCGGGATAGCCGGAACAGGCGATGAAGCGCCCGTAGCGGCCGAAGCGGATCAAAAGAGGTTTGGCGCACTGGGGGCATTTCCGATCCAAAGATTCGGTCATATTTTCTTTGGCCACATTTTGATATTTTTCGGCCAGGTTCTTGGCAAACGGCGCGTAGAATTCAGCGATCGCCGGCTGCCATTTTTTTTGGCCGCGCGCGATTTCATCCAAATCTTCTTCCACCCGCCGGGTAAAATCGACATCAACAACATCCGGGAAGTGGGTTGTTAAAATCTCATTTACTTTTTCTCCTATTTCAGTGGGCTCAAACCTTTTTTCGGCGTCGCGGACGGTGTAGCCGCGTTCTTCAATGGTTGCGATAGTCGGGGCGTAGGTTGACGGCCGGCCGATGCCGAGTTTTTCAAGCTCTCTGACTAAAGTCGCGTCGCTGTATCTGGCTGGGCCTTTGGTCTGGCGCTCAACTTTTTCAGATTTTAACGCTTCAAGAATTTCATCGGTCGCGAGCGCCGGAAGAGCCATTTCTTCGGGCCCCGCGGCATCGGATGATTTTTTTGGAACTTGATTTTTAGATGGGTGGATTTTTAAAAAGCCGTCAAAAATCAGGACTAACCCCGTCGCTTTCAGTTCGTAATTCCCTTTATTCTTAGCCGAGATCAAAATAACCGTTTCTTCAAAGACGGCTTCAGGCATCTGGGAAGCCAGAAAACGTTGCCAGACCAGCCGGTATAATTTTTCCTGATCGCCGTTTTGAAATTTATATTTTATTTTTTCAGGATCAGTCGAGGGATCGGTCGGTCTGACCGCTTCATGGGCCTCCTGCGCCAGCTTGGATTTGGTTTGAAATTTTCTTGGAGCCGCCGAAGCGTATTTTGAGCCGAGGTTTTGGAGAAGGAATTCCTTTGCTTTTTCCAAAGCTTCGGAGGCAATATTGACCGAATCGGTGCGCATATAAGTGATGAAACCGGTTTCATAAAGCTGCTGGGCCAGCACCATTGTTTTTTTGGCTGAGTAGCCAAGCCGGCTGAAAGAGTCCTGCTGAAGGGTTGAAGTGGTGTAAGGCGGCTTGGGCAGCCTTTTTTTTATTTTTTTTTCAAGAGATATGATTTTAAAATCAGCCGTTTTGATGTCGGTCAAAATTTCATCGGCTCTTTTTTCTTCGACAATCCCCGGTTTTTCAATCGGTTCTTGGTTTATTTTTTCCAAAACGGCGTAAAAAGGCAGGCATTCCGGCCGAACGGCAATTTCGTTTTCAGTCAGGCCGCGGCATCCATTTTTTTGAAATTCAATCTCAATTGTCCAGAAAGTCTGCGGACTAAACGCCCGTCTTTCTTTTTCGCGCTCAACAATCAGGCGCAGGGCGACCGACTGGACGCGGCCGGCCGAAAGACCACGCATGATTTTTTGCCATAAAAACGGAGAAAGCTTGTAGCCGACCAGGCGATCCAGAATTCGCCGGGCCTGTTGAGCGTCAACCAGATTTTGATCAATGCCGCGCGGATTTTTCAGAGCTTTTTCAATGGCAGATTTGGTAATTTCGTGAAATACTATTCTTTCCCAAGCCCTCGGTTTGGCAGAAGTTTTTGGAGCGTCCAAACCAAGGGCTTGGGCGATGTGCCAGGCAATCGCTTCGCCTTCGCGGTCTTCATCGGTCGCCAGAATGATTTTCGCCGATTTTTTAGCCAGTTCTTTTAATGTTTTGACCGTCTGGCGGGATTTTTTGGGAATGACATAGTGAGGCTCAAAATCTTTATCTATGTTTACGCCCAGTTCGTATTTCGGCAGATCCCGCACATGTCCGAAGCTCGATTCAACTTTAAAATCCCGAGACAGGTATCGGGATATGGTTTTGGCTTTGGTCGGCGATTCAACTATGATTAGATTCATCATAATTTATGGAATGTCCCGCCGATGTTTTTTATTTTTCCGTAAAGTTCAAGCATTGTCAGTTTTTGGTTAAGTTCTTTTATTTCAAGGCCGCTTTTTTGGGCGAGCCAGTCGCGGCTGGCCGGTTCGGCCAGCAAACCCAGTAAATGTTCTTCATTTTCGTCAAGATTGTCAAGAGCCGGGGTTTTTGCGGGCATTCCTAAAAGTTCAAAGATATCTTCAGCCGACCTTATGACAGCGCCGCCTGATTTTAGAAGAAAATTAGTCCCTTTTGAATTAATGGAGCTGATTTCGCCGGGCACCGCTCCGACGTCGCGGTTGAAGTCAAGCGCCAAGCGGGCCGTTATCAGCGCCCCGCTTTTTTCCGGCGCTTCAATCACGATAGTGGCCCGCGAAAGGCCGGCAATAATCCTGTTTCTTTGGGGAAAAGTCCATCTATCGGGCGGATAATCGGGCGGAAATTCGGAAATAACCGCGCCGCCGCTTTCAATTATTTTTTGAGCCAGAGTTTGATTGGTTGCCGGATAAATTTTATTGACGCCCGAACCCAAAACGGCGATGGTCGGACTCGGCCCTTCCAAAGCTCCGCGATGGGCTTCGCTGTCAATTCCCAGAGCTAGGCCGCTGACAACTGAAACGCCGGCCAAAGACAAATCGCGCGAAATGGATTTGGCGGTCTCACGGCCGTATCCGGTGGCGCGTCTCGTGCCGACTATCGCGACTTTAATTAGGTTTTCATTTAACGCTTCAAGCGACCCTTTAAGATAAATAATTTCAGGAGGGAGAGGAATTTCTTTGAACAGCCGGGGATATTCGGCATCGCTTTTTTTTATTATTTTTATCGCGGTTTTAGATTTATCAGCCATTTAAATTAATCATAACACAGCCATGGATTCAATATGCCTGTTGATATAAATATAATGGTATAATGATAAAATTATTGGGAAAATAAAACGAGTAATGAAAAAACAAATTAATTTTCCTGGAAAATTTTTTTGGGGCGCGGCAACTTCCGCTCATCAAGTTGAAGGCAATAATTATAACGATTGGAGCCTATGGGAGAAATCCGAAAGGCGAATAAAATTTTTGGAGTCCAAAGGACTGATAGAAAAATACGGTTTGGAAAATTTTATTTCCGGCCGGGCCGCAGACCATTACAATCGTTTTCGCGAAGATTTTGATATTGCCAAATCCTTAGGCCACAACGCGCACCGTTTCTCAATTGAATGGTCGCGAATTGAACCGGCCGAGGGAAAGTTTGATGAAAAAGAAATTGAGCATTACCGCCTAGTTTTAAAAGCGCTTCGGGAACGGGGAATGGAGCCGTTTGTAACGCTTTGGCATTGGACTATTCCAGTCTGGCTGCAAGATACAGGCGGCTGGCAATGTAAAAAGACCCCGGATTATTTTGCGCGTTATGCTGAAAAAATATCAAATGCTTTTGGTAAGGATGTAAGATTCTGGATAACTTTAAATGAGCCCGAAATCTACGCCAGCCAATCATATCTGACCGGCGCGTGGCCGCCTCAAAAAAGGAATCCGTTTGCTTATTTAAGAACTTTTTCTCATCTGATCAAAGCCCACTGCCAAGCCTATGAAATTATTAAAAAATCCAATCCGGCGGCTCAAATCGGCATTGCCAAAAACAATGTTTATTTTGAGGCTTATCAAAATAAATTTGTAAATCGCGCGCTGATAAAAATTATTGACTGGTGGTGGAACTTTTATTTTTTAAATCAAATAAAAAACCATCAGGATTTTATTGGTTTAAATCATTATTTTCACTATCGCGTAAATTACGGATTTAATAAAAACGAAAATAAAGAAATTTCTGACATGGGTTGGGAATTATATCCGGAAGGAATTTATTTTGTTTTGAAAGATTTGAAGCGTTACTCCAAACCGATCTACATTACTGAAAGTGGATTAGCCGACGCTCAAGATAAAAAACGCGCCTGGTTTATTTTTGAAACTTTGAAAAATGTCAGTCAAGCCATAAATGAAGGAGTTGATGTCAGAGGATACCTCCACTGGTCGCTTATGGATAATTTTGAATGGGACAAAGGATTTTGGCCGAGGTTCGGTCTATTGGAAGTTGATTACAAACTGGAAAGAAAAATAAGACCCTCGGCAATATTTTATCGCAAAATTTCGGCGGAAAATGGAATTAAGGAAGACATATAATTTCCCAAAGGACCGTTTACATGGCTTGACATTATTTTTTTTCTGTAATATAATAGTAAAAGTTTAAAAAATAAAAGGAGGTGATAAAAAAGTTTGGGCAGTTTTTTGAAAAAATGTTTCTTTTGCAAAATTTATAGCAAAAGAGATAAAACAAAAACAAATTTTATCATTTATGCCCGGCTGCGGCGGCATAAATGATGCGGAGAAAAAAATGGAAAAAGAAAAGGAAGAAATAGAGATAGGTATAGTCGGTGAGGCAATGATTGCATCTTTGGAAAAAAAGACCGGCTTAACGATGAAAGAGATTGGCGACAGGTGGGGAAAAATAAAAAAGGAAATGACAATGCCTGAAGAAGTAAAACCGCCGGCGCCGGCACGTGATGTGGAGTCTATAAAAAGGGAACAAAAGATTAAAGAAATTCAACTCGATCAGAAAAACAAAAAAGAGGAAGCTGAAAAGTTTCTTCATTTCCTTATTAAAAAGGATGATGACAAAAAAGATAATTTTTTAGCTTTATTCTATCTGCCCGAATTATTGAAGGGCAGATATGAAGCTAAAATTATCCTGCCGATAATCGGTGAATTAAGAGAACATGGTAAGGATTACCATGATTACCATGTTAAAGAAAGAAATCACCGCTTCGGCGAGGTGATTATGCATTTCAGGCCCAAAAAAGGAAAAGATGTTGAAATTATAGTTGATAAGGCGTCTAACAGACGTCTTGCTGAAATTCTTTTCCATCGCCGTCCGCGTGACAAAGAAGAAAAAAAATGGGGAATCCTTTTTTTAGACATGAAAGGAGAAGATATCCTTTCAATTCGTCATGGCTTAATTAGAGAGTCTTTAAAAAGGGCTCTTAAAAAAGCCAAAACAGCCCGGATGTCAAAAGCCCTGTCCGGGCGTTATTTTGAAGGGAATTAAAAGAAAATAGCCCTGATCCGGTTTAAACCGAATCAGGGTTATATTTATTTGCGTTATTAATTAAAGCGAGATAATATAAAAATAATGAAACTTTTCTCGCGCAATATTTTAATCGCCGTTTTTATTTTGTTTCTATTGGCTTCGCTTTATCCTTTTTTGATTGAGCAGTTTCAAAAAGAAGAAGAAATCTCTTTATCCCGGCTTGTTTCCGAAATAAAAAGCGGCAAAGTCAAAAAAATTGAAATTCAGGGCGATGAGCTCAAAATTTTATTCGGCGATGACAAAGTCGCCCTTTCCAAAAAAGAAGCCGAGGCCGGCCTTTCGGAAACTTTTAAAAATTATGGCGTTGCCGACGCCGATCTCCAAAAAATAAACATTGAAATCAAGACTCCTTCCGGTTTTCTTTTCTGGATTTCAACCATTTTGCCGTTTTTGGCGCCGTTTCTCTTGGTTATTTTGTTTTTCTGGCTTATTTCGCGCCAAGTCCGGCAGGCCAATGTTCAGGCTTTCGGCTTCGGCCGTTCCAAAGCCCGGGTGCTTTTGCCCGAGAACAAAAAAGACCGGGTTACTTTCAAGGACGTGGCCGGAGTTGAAGAGGCCAAGGAAGAACTGGTTGAAATCGTTGATTTTTTAAAAAATCCCAAGAAATTCCTGTCCATCGGCGCCCGTATTCCTAAAGGAGTCCTTTTGATGGGCCCGCCCGGCAGCGGCAAGACGCTGCTGGCCCGGGCCGTGGCCGGGGAGGCCGGAGTGCCGTTTTTTCATATGTCGGCTTCGGAGTTCGTGGAAATGTTTGTCGGCGTCGGCGCGAGCCGCGTCCGCGATCTTTTCCAGATGGCCAAGAAATCGGCGCCGGCCATTATTTTTATTGACGAGATTGACGCGGTCGGCCGGCACCGCGGCGCCGGGCTTGGCGGCGGGCACGACGAACGGGAGCAGACTTTAAATCAGATATTGGTTGAACTTGACGGGTTTGAACCGCACGAATCGGTGATAGTGATGGCGGCCACCAATCGTCCGGATGTTTTGGACCCGGCGCTTCTGCGCCCGGGCCGTTTTGACAGGCGGGTTGTTCTTGATCTTCCCGATATCAAAGCCCGCGAGGCCATTTTGAAGATTCATGCCCGGAACAAGCCAATGGAAAAAGATGTTGAACTTCGCCGCGTCGCCGAGCGCACCCCCGGTTTTTCCGGCGCCGACCTTCAAAATCTGGTCAATGAGAGCGCGATTTTGGCCGCGCGCGAAAACAGAAAACAAGTTTTGCAAAAAGACCTTTTGATTTCAATTGAAAAGGTTCTTTTGGGTCCGGAAAGAAAAAGCCATATTTTGACTTTGCAGGAAAAAAAGATTTCGGCATACCATGAAGCCGGCCACGCTTTGGTGGCCGCGTCTTTCCCTGAAGCCGATCCGGTTCACAAAGTTTCAATAATTGCGCGCGGCCGGGCCGCCGGCTACACTTTGAAACTTCCGGTTGAAGATCGCCATCTTTTTTCAAAAGCTCATTTTTTGGCTGAACTGGCCGTGGCTTTGGGCGGTTACGCTTCCGAAAAAATGATTTTTGGCGATCTGACCACCGGCGCGTCCAGCGATCTTAAAAACGCCACCGCCATCGCCCGCGATCTGGTGACGCGCTACGGAATGTCGGAAAAAATAGGGCCGGTGGCTTTGGGCGAGCGCAGCGAACTCGTTTTTTTGGGACGGGAACTTTCGGCCGAGAAAAATTATTCCGAAAAATTAGCCGAGCTGATTGACGCCGAGATTTCGCGGTTCCTCAAAACCGCTTATCGCCGCGCGCTTGATATTTTGAAAAAACACAAACAGGCTTTGGAAGCCATTGCCAAGCGTTTAATTGAAAAAGAAACCATTGAGCGCGACGAATTTGAAGCGCTGGTAAAATCTTTTGGACTGGAACCAAAAACAACATAGAGCTTGTTTTTGGGTTAAATTCTGATACATTTATATCGGATAAGAAACTTCTTTTAAAAAGGAGGTATATATATGTATGTTGTTGGAGTGCCGCAGGAAACGAAACAAGGAGAATTCCGGGTGAGTCTGACGCCGCAAGCAATAAAAGAATTGATAGCAAATTGTAAATGCCGCGTGCTGATTGAATCCGGCGCCGGCCGAGCTTCGGGTTTTGAAGATGAAGAATATCAAAAAGTTGGCGCGAAAATTGTTCCATGGAAAATAAATAAATCAAATCTCCAAAATACCGATTTAATCGTAAAGGTTAAAGAACCTTTGCCTCCAGAATTGCCGATGTTGATTTATCCCAAAAATAAAATCGTGGCTGGATTTTTTCATTTTGGCGCGAATCCCCAGCTTTTAAATTTTTTTCAGGCAAATAATATCGGTTATTTTGATTATGGCGAAGTAAGCGATGAAGATGGCTATCGCCCGATTTTAGCCGCGATGTCCCGAATCGCCGGCCAATCAGCCGTGTTGGAGGGATTCCATTATCTCCATCAAAGTTCCGGAGGACGCGGTATTATGCCTCAAGACGCCATAGTCACCATCGTCGGCGCAGGGGTAGCAGGAATGGCCGCGGCAGAAATGGTTGCAAATCTTCATGTCAAAAATCTTATCATTTTTGACAGGGATATTGAAAAACTGGTCAGCAGCCGATTTGTTATTAAGATGGCTTCAGCGGAAAATATTAAAGAAGTTTTGCCTAAGACTGACATTTTGATTGGAGCCGCGGCTGCTAAAGGCAAGCTGGCGCCAAAAATTTTCACTCGGGCAATGATTGCCAGCATGTCTCGGGGAGCAGTGTTTGTTGACATAAGCATAGATGAGGGCGGGTCATCGGAAACTTCGCGACCAACTACGCATGCCGACCCATTTTATATTCAAGAAGGAGTGGTGCATGTATGCATCACTAATCTTCCTGGAGTTGTTCCGATAACGGCAAGCCGGGCTTTGAGTAAGGCTTTATTGCCGCATCTAATTTCTCTAATATCTCGTTTATCTCGTTAAAAAATAATCATAAAAATTTAAACCGCCATTTCATTGATTTCAATGAAATGGCGGTTATTTTATGAAAATAAAATTTTGGGTGTGCCAGGACTCGAACCTGGAACCACCAAGGTATAAGCTTGGCGCTCTACCATTGAGCTACACACCCGCCATATTTTCATTTCTTTTTATTTTACATTTATTTGATTGTTTTGCAATTTTTCATATAAACTAATTTATGGATAAGTATCTGCATATCGGCAGTCACAAAGATTTGACCGGCCGGGATCGCGCGATCTACCGGATGTTTGAAATTCTGCCCGGATTTTTAAGCTGGGGGACGCTGGCCGCGGTTGTATTTTTTTCCTGGGCCGCTCCGGTTGGAGTGGCTGTTTTCATCATTGCTTTTGATATTTACTGGCTGATTAAAACTTTTTATTTGTCCCTGCATCTTCGCGCCAACTGGAAAAGGCTGGTCAAAAACCGCAACGCCGACTGGGAACGGAAACTGGAAAATTTTAAATGGGATCACATTTGGCAGCTTGTTATTCTGCCGGTCTGCAAGGAAAACTATGGCGTGCTCTCTGAAACTTTTGAAGCTCTTTTAAAATCAAAATGGCCAAAAGGAAGAATGATCGTGGTTTTGGCCGCCGAAGAGCGCGCCCGCGCGGCCGATCAGGAAAATGCCGGCCGGATTGCTGAAAAATACGGACCATGCTTCGGCCGTTTTCTGGTCAGCTGGCACCCGGACCGACTTGACGGCGAAATTCCGGGCAAAGGTTCAAACACCGGCTGGGCGGCCAAAATTGCTAAAGAAAAAATCATTGATCCTGAAAAAATACCATATGAAAACATTCTAGTTTCTTCTTTTGATATTGATACCCAGATTTATCCGCAGTATTTTTTGTGCCTGGCGCACCATTTTTTGAGCGCGGAACATCCGCATCGCTCTTCTTATCAGCCGGTTCCGGTCTATAACAACAATATCTGGCAAGCTCCGGCGCTTTCGCGGGTGGTGGCGACTTCGGGAACATTCTGGCAGATGATGCAGCAGGAGCGGCCGGAGCGGCTTTCCACTTTTTCTTCGCATTCAATGAGTTTCAAGATGCTGGTTGATGTCGGTTTTTGGCAGAAAAACATAGTTTCGGAAGATTCGCGGATTTTTTGGAACGGACTTCTTTTTTACGACGGCGACTATCGGGTGGTCCCGCTCTCTTATCCGGTTTCAATGGACGCTAATGTCGGCCAAACTTTTTGGCAAACCGTCAAGCAGGTTTACAAGCAGCAGCGCCGCTGGACATGGGGAGTGGAAAATCTGCCGTATTTGCTCTTCGGATTTTTAAAAAACAAAAAAATTCCTTTTGGCAAAAAACTGCGCTATGTCCTAACCCAATTTGAAGGTTTTTGGGGCCTCGCGACCAACCCTATTTTAATTTTTCTTTTGGGCTGGCTTCCTGTTTTTTTGGGCGGCGACGCATTTAACGCTACCCTGCTTTCATACAATCTGCCTCGGATAACAAGGATTTTAATGACGCTGGCCATGCTGGGCCTCGTCGGTTCGGCCATTATTTCAACCAGTCTCCTTCCGCCGCGGCCGCCCGGTTTTGGCAAGCGCAGATTTTTAGCCATGATTATTCAGTGGCTTTTAATACCGCTGACCATAATTTTTTTCGGCTCCATTCCCGGTCTTGATTCGCAGGCCCGTTTGGCGCTAAATAAACCGTTGGGATTCTGGGTAACGCCCAAAAATCGATAGTATATTATTCAAAATGAATATTTTCAAACTGCCCGGCCATAGATTTAAGCAGGGGATAGTTTTTCAGTTCAAAATCTTTTTGTAAAATCGCTTGGGCTTCGGCGCGGGCGGCTTCAACCATTTTTATATTTTTTAAAGCTTCCATGCCGATGTCGGAGAGGCCCCACTGTTTGCCGCCACTAAGCTGGCCGGCGCCGCGAAATCGCAGATCATATTCGGCCAGTTCAAATCCGTTTTTAGACTCGCTAAGCGCCCGCAGGCGATCCATGATTTTTTGGGTTGATGATTCGGTGAAAATAAAACAATAGGGTTGATGAGCGCTTCTTAAAACCCGGCCGCGAAGCTGGTGCAACTGGGCCAAGCCGAAACGTTCGGCTCCTTCAATCATCATTATCGTGGCGTTCGGCACGTTGACTCCGACTTCTATCACCGATGTCGCGACCAGTATCTGAATTTTGCTATCCCGAAATTCATCCATTATTTTTTCTTTTTCTTTGGGGGCCATTTGGCCGTGCAGCGTCCCGACTTTAAATTCCGGAAAAATTTTTTCCGAAAGTTTTTTGAATTCTGCTTTGACCGATTTCATCTCCAGAGACATTTTTGACGCGGAGGCAGAGTTTTCTTCAATTCTCGGACATACCACAAAGGCTTGCCGGCCGTTTTTGATTTCAACCCGCATTTGTTCATAGGCGCGCTGGCGCTGGTTTGGAGGAACAATGGCTGTAATCACTTTTTTCCGGCCCGGAGGCATTTCGTCCAAAAGAGTCAAATCAAGATCGCCGTAAATGGTAAGCGCGAGGGTGCGCGGGATCGGAGTCGCGGTCATGCTCAAAAGATGAGGTAGCGATTTTTGGGCGAGCATTGCTCTTTGATTTATGCCGAAGCGATGCTGTTCATCTATTATCACCAGCCCCAGATTTTTGAATTTGATTTTATCCTGAATCAAAGCGTGAGTGCCGATGAGCATTGGAATTTCTCCGTTTCCGATCCAGCCCAAAAGCTGATTTTTGGCGATATGAGTGTCTTTTGCGGGATAGGCTTTGGACGGAAATTTGCGGAACTCGGCCGAGGTTGCCAGCGCCACCGGCAGGCGGAAAGGTTTGAACCTTTCTATAAATTCCCGGTAGTGCTGGCGCGCCAGCACTTCGGTCGGCGCCATATAAGCGACCTGTTTATCGTTTAAAGCCGCCGCGTAGGCGGCAACGGCGGCGACCGCGGTTTTTCCGGACCCGACGTCGCCTTCAAGCAGGCGCGACATCGGTTTTGGCCGGTTAATGTCGGCAAGAATCGCGGTTATGGCTTTTTCCTGGGCCGATGTCAGAGCGTACGGCAAAGAGTTTTGGAATTCTTTTAATTTTTCTTTGGAAATTCCAATGGCGCCGGTTTCAAGCCGGTCGCGCTCAATTCTTTTTTTCTGGCGGTCAAGCTGAATGAGAAATATTTCCTCGTAGGCGAAGCGTTTGCGCGCGGCTTCGGCTATTTTTTTGTCTTTTGGCTGATGAATCGCCAAAAGCGCGGTTTTGAGCGTCGGCAGATGATAGCGTTTTAGAATTTCTTCGGGGAGAGGATCTTTAACGGCGTCCAGCGCCGGTTTTAAAATTTTTTTAATCGCGAATTGAAACCATTTTGAATGCAGACCTCTTGTTTCAGGATAAATCGGAATTAGTTTATCGCTGTTGTCATTGCCGTCAATTCCTAAGATTGGTTGAGCAGGGGAGTCCGAGTAATCGGGGTTGGCGATGTAAAGACCTTTTTTGTTTTTTTGCACTTTTCCGGAAAAAGAATATTCTTTATCGGGTTTTAAGATGCCGGCCATGTAGGGCTGGTTGAACCAAACCACATTGATAGCGCCGGTGCCGTCCGAAATCAAAGTTTCGGCCATGGCCATTTTTCTGCGCCAGGTTTTAAGAGCTTTTGATTTTATAACCCGGCCGTTTATTTGCGCTTCGTCGCCCTCAATCAAATCGGCAATTGCTTTCGGAGCGCGGAAATTTTCGTATCTTATGGGAAAATGCCGCAGGAGATCGCGGACAGTTTTAAAACCGGCTTTCTCTAAAACGCTTTTTTGCTTTTCGTTCAGATGAAGATATTCAATTAACGGGTCGTCAAGGCGCATAGGTCATGTACAAACGCATTTGGCGGTTTTTAAAAAGTGAAGCGGTGTCGGAACAATTTTGCCATGGATGCGTCCCCACGAGGAATTGAACCTCGATCTCAGCCTCCGCAGGGCTGCGCTCTGTCCGTTGAGCTATGGGGACTCGTTTACATTTTAAAAACCCAAATAACCGGCAATGATTTCTGAAAGCGATTCTTCAATTTTTTCTTCTTTAAGAGTCCGCGCTAAAATTTTTTGCAATTCATTCGGGTCAGTTTCGCCGATCGGCAAAGTCAGGCGGGGCATAAACATTTTTTTGGAGATTACGCTGATTTCTTTTTTTTGCGGCGGGTCGTAATTGATCCAAAAAGATTTTAATGATTCATAAGGATAAAAACGATCGGCAATTTGAATGCCCGACCCCGAAACGGTAAATTTTGCGATTGCCGGCCGCTTGGCGCCGTAAAGAGCGGTGGTAAAGCCGGCAAGCACAATAAAAATAGCAAAAAGAAAATTTTTCATCAAGACGGCCATGATCACCAAAGCCGCGCTTAAAATACCGATTGCCCAATACCATTCTTTTGATTTGGTCCGGTAGTCGTATTCCGGCGCCGACCACGAAATCAGAGCCGGCATTTCTTTTTTTCTTTCGGTTTCCGGTTCGTTTCCAGCCGCCGGCTCGGGTTTTTGAGTTATTTTCTTTTTAGGCGCGACAATATCCATATTTTAAGTATAAACTAAAATTAACCGAAATAAATGAATTTGTGTAACGCCGCCGCGCGGAGCAACCCTTTCAAACGCTGAAGTATCAATCTGCGGTGTATTTTAAAAATAGCTCGAACCATATTTTGTTTGATAAATCCTTTTCCTTTTCGCCAAAAAAGCCCT
>JBBTTU010000030.1:0-3781 GCA_038064075.1 Patescibacteria group bacterium | reverse complement strand
TTGACGAATATTTTTCAAAAGTTCTTCCGAGCCAAAAATCCGAAAAAGTAAAATTGCTTCAATCTAAAGGCAATAAGGTTGCGATGGTCGGCGACGGCATCAATGACGCGCCCGCCCTGACTCAAGCTGACCTCGGCATTGCGATCGGCGCGGGCACGAATGTCGCGATTGAATCAGCGGGGATTATTCTCGTCCGAAACGACCCTAGAGATATTGTAAAAATTATAAAATTATCAAAACTTACTTATACTAAAATGATTCAAAATCTTTTTTGGGCTACGGGATATAATATAGTAGCTTTACCGCTTGCCGCCGGCATTCTCGCGTCAAAAGGAATTATTTTACAGCCGGCTTTGGCGGCGCTCTTTATGTCGCTCTCCACCATTATTGTCGCGTTCAACGCCCTTTTACTTCGGAGAAAAACATTAATCGCTTAATTTTTGCATAAATTTATGATATTATATTTATAATTATGAAAGAAATTAAACCTTTCAATTTTTCATATTTGGCAAAGAATCTTTCCGTGGTCATCGGTTTGGTTTTGATTTGGCGGGGCATTTGGTATGTTTTGGACGGACTGGATAAAATATTGTTTAGTGGAAGTCATGCCTTGAGCGCGGTGGCGGGGATTATTCTCGGGCTGATTATTTTATACATTCCGGATAAAGATTTGAAAGAAATTGAGAAACTTTAAAAGAATAATTTAAATAAATATGACAAAATTTCAAAAATTATCGTTGTTTCTTCTCCGTATTTCTCTGGGCTGGCTGATGTTTTACGCCGGCATCACGAAAATATTGAACCCCGAGTGGTCGGCGGCGGGATATTTGAAAGGCGCGAAAACTTTTGTCGGTTTCTATCAATGGCTGGCAAGCCCCGGTATCTTGCCAATCATAAATTTTGTGAACGAATGGGGTTTAACTATCCTTGGCGTTTCGCTCATTTTGGGAATAGGCGTAAGGCTGTCATCAATTCTTGGCGCAGCGCTAATGCTTCTTTACTATTTTCCGGTGTTGGATTTTCCGTATCCCAATCCTCATTCCTATTTGGTTGACGAACACATTATTTACGCGCTGGCATTGTTGCTTTTTGCCAGCCTCAGAGCCGGTCGGATTTGGGGACTGGAAAACTGGTGTTCTAATCTGCCGATTTGCTCCAAATTTCCCCGATTGCGAAAATGGCTCGGATAAATAAATAAACCCCTTGCCTTTTTATTTGATTTGATGTAATTTGAAATCTGATTTGATTGGATAGTAAATTAAAAAAGGAGGTGAGATTTTATGATTCAAAATCAAGCAATGAATGATATGATAATGATATTTGTTTTTCTTCTTATTTTGTTGACGGTCGCAATATTGATTATGGCATTTGCATTCTGGTTCAACAAACAAGCGAACGGACCGTTGTTTCAAAAAGAAGAAGATAAACCACCGCGTCCAGCCTGGCCTGCTAATGAGATTGATAAGATTCCGGGAGGGGTAAAATGATGACGGGAGAAGAAAAAACATTTAAAAAATTAAAGATTGTAGGGGTTATCAGGAATTTGCTGAATACCCTAGCGCTAATAGCAATGTCCTATGTCGCTATGTCACAATCTCCAAAAAAATATGAAACAATGGCCGCTGGAATCGGGTTCGCGGCAATATGTTTCATTTTTATAGTTGTGAATATGGCGGTCTTATATTTGGTATGGTCCACCACAAAACCAAAAAACCCTTGAGAGGATTCCTCTCAGGGGTTTTTATAATTTATATATTTTAAACGCTTCTTCGCCGCGAGGATTAAAAATGCTTACGGGTCTGACTCCTTGAACAAGAGCTTGAAAATCGCCTGACGGCACAATGTTGGAAGACAAAACAAAATAATAATGTTTAAAGCCGACTTGTTTGTAATAGTCAAAGCCGTTTTTGGCAAGATAATCAAAATAAGTGTCCAAATTTATCACCGGCCAGCCGTGATAAATATGAAGGCGGTCTAAAATCCAAAGCTTGGCTCCGCGGTCAAAATTGCCGTAAGTCACGATCATTGCCGGATAAGGCTCAAAGCCGCGCTGGCGCGCCAGCGCCAAAGAGCGTTCCTGTATTTTTTCAATAAAGCGGTAGCGCACATCAAATCTCATCGCCGGCATTTTTTCTTCAAATTCTTTGCTGAAAAAATCGCCAAGGGCGTTGTATCCCCAGTTGTAATTTTCATAACGCGCTTTGGAAGAAAGCCAGGGCGAGGAGCCTAGAGGATAATAAATTATCTGGTTATTGACGGAATAAAAAACCTCAAACAAAATTATCGCGCCAAAAATGAAAGCGGCGGGCCAAATCCTCCGCCAGCCGGCGGATTGGCGGAGGATTTGGTAAAATATCCGATAAAGATAATCAAAAAAAATAGCGGCAGACAAAACCATAAAAGGAGTAAGCATTGTCAAAAAGCGATAAGATGGGCCGATAAGAAGCAGTAAAAAAAACAGAAAAATAAAAGAGAGCAAAAGAAAAAAATTTTCTTTTAAAAATGTTCTGCCGCGCGACAGAAAAGCTTTCAAAGCCGCAATGGCCGCAAACGCAAACGATGCTAAAAACAGCCAAGAATGGGTATTTGCGAGACGCGGGATAAAATCTTCAAGCCGGTCTTTTAGCGTTCCAATGTCTTTTCCCGGCGCGACTTTCCAGACATCGGGGCGCTGTTTGAAAATATAAGAGAGTTGAAAATCAAAATGACCGACTTGGCGATAAAGTCCGATATTATAAATAATGACCGGACTGAAAATAACAAGCGATAAAAACGCGCCGAGCCATAATTTTTTATTCAGGAAATAATCGCGGCGGAGCAGCGCTAAATAAGTAAAAAATATCGGCGCGAGAATAAACGAGTTGTATTTTGCAAGCATTCCCAAACCGAACGCAACGCCGGTCAAAATAAAATAATTTTCTTTTTCCAAAGACCGCAGAAAAAAATAAGAGGCCAAAAGAATGAAAAATATGACATAAGACTCCTGCATTCCGGTTCTGGAAATATAGACATGATTGAGCGTAGCCGCAAAAATTCCGGCGGCCGCGAGTCCAACTCTTTGAGAATATAATCCGGCGCCAATTAAATATAACAAATAGACTGACGCGATTCCCAGAAGCGCCGACGGGAATCTCAAAGCAAAATTGTTTTCTCCAAAAAAAAGAATGAAAACATGCTGAATCCAAAAAACCAGCGGCGGATGGTCATGAAAAGAAAGACTTGTCCACCACGGAATGGAGGCTTGCCCGCCTAAGTTATGCGGAGCAAAATTTTGGCGGGGATCAAACCACTCAAGAGGCGTTGTTTGCTCCCCCGCTTCGTCAAAATCCATAAGGCCTATCGCCCGAAAACCGTAAAAAACCTCATCATTTACGGTATCGCCCCGCGAAAGACCTGCCAGACGCAAACTCGCCGCAAGCGCGATTATTAAAATCAGCCAGTATTTATTTTTCATCGTAAGTTTATTATACTTTTAAAAGATGAAAACTTTAAGCGAAAAACAGACTTTGTTTGCGGTTTTGGCCGCAATTTTTCTCTACATTGTTCTCTTGGGCGGCGTTAGCGCCGCCCGCCATTATAATTTTCAGACTCAAGCTTGGGACATGGGCATATTTACCCAAACTTTTTGGAACATTGCAGAGGGGCGGGGAGCGATAAACAGCATTGAAGAAATACCGAATCATTTCGGCGTCCACATGAGCCCGATTCTTTTTATTTTAGTCCCGGGGTTTTTTATTTTTCCACGCGGGTCGATTTTACTTTCAAATTTTATTTTTTGGCT
>JBBTTU010000029.1:0-4510 GCA_038064075.1 Patescibacteria group bacterium | reverse complement strand
ATTCAAAATAAGCCGAAGATTCTGGGCAAAGTAAGGGTTTTTAGCCGGCCGGCCGCCATTTTTAATCCGAGCGCGGTCTGGCTTGATACTGAACTTAGAGAATTAATGTCGTTTTTTTCAAAAGCGGCCGTCAATTCGTTTTCAGAATTATAAAAAATAAGCTCTATTTTTGCAATGTTTGGCCGGCCGAGCGTGTAATCGCTAAAAGCTTTCAGTTTATAAGATGTGATTATGCCGGCCGAGTTTCGGTTTACTTTTTTTATCATGTAAGGCCCGGCTCCGATCGGTTGGCGGTTGAATTCTGACAGGCTGAATTGATCCGGCGTGGCGTTTTTCCAGATGTGCTGCGGCAAAATGCCCAAGGTCGTGTTTTCTATAAATGGAACATAAGGCTTTTTAAGAAGAAAACGCACCGTTCTTTCGTCAATAATTTCAACTTCCACTCCTTCCCAATTGGCCCTGATCGGGCTTTTAATTGACGGGTTTTTGGCGGCCATAATTGTAAAAGCCACGTCCTCGCTGGTAAGAGGCAGATCGTCGTGCCAGACCAGATTTTCTTTTAAAACAAAAGTGTAAGACAGGCCGTCATCGGATACGGCATATTTTTCGGCGAGGTTGTTTTCCAGTCCGCCCCGGCCGTCGGATTTCATAAGGCCGGCATAAGTCAAAAATGTTAAATCGCGATCGGCATCGGTGTTGGCCAGTATCGGATTTGCGAGATGCGGCGTGCCGACAATGCCTTCCCGAATGATTCCGCCTTGAACCGGCGTTAAGACCGCGAATTTTTCCTGCAATTTAAACCAGAGTCCGAAAACTCCGGTTAAAAATAACGCCGTCAGCATCAAAAAAACGATCTTTTCGCGGATTGAAAGACTGCGCAGCGCCAATCTGATTTCTAACGCCGAAGGCGGGTTGATTCGTCTAAAAAGTATAGACCTTAATTTTTCTTTCACGTCTTTTAGGATATCAAACTCAAAATGGCAAGAATTATAAATATAACGCTTAAAATAACAGTTCCGATGAACATAATTTTTTCAAAACCGCGTTTGGTGCGGTAAATATTGCCTTCGCCGCCAAAAGCCGAGCCTAATCCGACACCCCTCTGTTGGATGAGTATGGCCGCGATCAAAAGCACCGCTGCGGTTATTTGAGCATAAGGCAAAAGAGCGCTTAAAACAGTCATTTTTTATATGATAGCTCGGCCGGCGTCTTTTTGTCAATACCTCATCTCACCGATAAACAACCCGTAATTTTTACTTTCGTTTTCAAAATCAATCAGGCTTGTTGCGCCGTCGGGCGCGATAAAGCCGGCAAAATCTTTTATTCCCGCAAAAACAACCGGCGTTTTGAGCCAAACCGATTCAATTTTTCTGAGATTAAGCGTCAAATAAAGCAAGTGTTTCAATCCGATGTCGGCCCAGCGGTTGCTGGTGTGGTTGATGAAAAATTTTGCGCCCATTTTTTTATATTTTTTCAAATCAGCCGGGTAATGGATTTCAAGGCAAATCAATGAAGCAAAATTGATTGAATCGGTTTGGCCGCGGATTGTCAAAAGATTTTTTTCACCGCGGCGGTAAGGATTGTCAGGGTTAAAGACGACGTAATTGCCGATATTCAAATCAAATTTTTTAAGCCAGTCAAGATAAACCGGCCGCCAGTTTTTAAACGGCCAGTATTCACCCATAAATGTCAGGCGGCTTTTGTCGTGAAAGCCGATTATTTCGCCATGATTGTCAATCAGCAAAGAAGAATTGTATTTTTTTTCTTGGCGGACGATATCAAGAGAGGCGATTAAATTGATATTTAATTTTTTGGCTAAATTTTGATAGAAGCCGATATCGGTGGAATTTTTAAAAATGTTTTCCGGCAGAATAAGAAGGTCAATTTTTCCTTTTGTTGACAATTCGCTTTCCAAATCGTCGAGCGTCAGCGCGTCAAATTTTTCATTGGCTGAAACGGCGGCGATTTTCAGCGAATTTTCAAGAGCGGCGTAATGTCGCGAGTTTTTTTGAAGTTCAAATCGGGAAATTATCAAACCGCCTGATAATAACAATAAAATCGCGGCGATTGCGCCAAATTTGATTTTTTTAATGTTTATAACGAAAATCGCGGCGGCCAAAGCGCTGATTAAAGACGCAAAAAAAGTGAGTCCGGCCAGCCCCAAAGCTCCTAATCCCAGAAAAGGCGATGAGCCGAGAGAATTGCCGGCGGTCATTATGTAATTCGGCAGGAGTGTATAGCGGGCTTGAATATGGTCGGAAAAAGTCCAGATTAAAGGCAGAAAAAACAATATCGTCAATTTCAGGGATTCGGTTTTTATTTCGGGCGCGGCCGCCAAAATCCGTTTCAAAAGAAAAACGGAAAATGGCAGAATCATAAAAATCAAAATTGACGAGCCCCAGACAATCGGTTCCATAGCGAAATAAACCGCGCCGGACATCATAATCAACCGGAAAATAACGACGCCGCCAATCAGCCGCCAGATATTATTTTTCCTAATAAAAAAAATAAACAGCGGCGCCGGAAAAATAAATCCGGCCGGCCAAAAATAGTTAAACGGCAAGAACGCCAAAATTCCCAAAACAGCCGACAAAACCGGAAGAATCATATTTATATGATATAATAATTTTGCACATTATGCGTATGGATATTACCTCATATGTTTGCGTTAAATAAAATCAAACAAACATCCGCAGATAATCTTGAACTAGAAATTAAATTTTTATTTAATTCCAGCGATGTCTTTAAGATAAAGGAAAAAATACTCGAGATTCCAGAAATATTTTATGAAGGAAAAGTATATGAAAAAACAACTATGCTGGATAATCAGGAAAAAACCATGGATAAAGCGGATGCCAGATTAAGAGTAAGACAAATCAACAAACAAAAAGGCGACAAGGACTCAAAAATCGAGTTTTCTTATAAAAGACGCGTTAAAGCGGACGGCGGAATAAAGAGGGAAGAAGAAATAGAAACGGCGTTCACCGCCGACATTAATTCTTTTTTCTATATACTTAATAAAATGGGATATGAAATTACCACCAGTTATGAGAGATATCGGGAAACCTATAAAACCAAGGATGTAAAAATTACATTGGATGAGTTTCCATTTGGCTATATTTTGGAAATTGAGGGAAAAGAAAAAAATATAAATACAATGCGCGATCTTTTAAAACTTAATAAAGAAAAAAGTTATGCTTTAAGTTGCGATGATGTTTATGTTGAACTGTGCGAAAAAGAAAATATAAAACCAAAGGACCATATTTTATTTGACGATCCAGAAATGCCTAAGATTAATTAAATTAATATATGAGCGGTCTTTTATTTTTTTGGGAATAACAGATTATCTGGATTTAAGCCTGCATTGCGAATGATCTCCTTTTATATGTACTGTTCCTATTCTATTTTCGAAATACCAAGCAGATAATTTTTTGCCAACCCATTAAATTTGACATTTTTAATCAATTTTGCTATAATAAAAACAATAAATAAAGTGTTAGTTTTTTTGAAAAAATTTTAACTTTCCAATTAAGGAAAGTTATTAAATAAGGAGGGAGAAAAGATGAAAAGGATAGTAATATTTTTAGTATTTTTATTATCGGTGAATTTTTGTTTTGGATGTTCGGTTTCTCGGGCACTGAATCAGCCTGAGAAGAGAAATTTTGATGTGTTAAAAAAAGGAACACATCGAGATTATGTCATGGCGGAGTTGGGGACTCCGGTATCAACTGGAGTTGAAGATGATAAAACTTACGACATCTTTTCTCTTACTCAAGGTTATAGTAAGGGAAACAAAGTGAGCAGAGCTTTTGCCCACGGGGTGTTGGATGTCGCGTCGCTTGGTTTATGGGAGGTGCTTGCGAATCCCATTGAAGGGATGGCAAGCGGTAAACGGATTAAAATAAAAATCCTCTATAAAGATAACCTTATAGAGGAAGTAAAATCTTTGTAATAACTATAACGATGGCTCGTTTTTTAAACGAGCCATTTTTTATAAAAACATTAACACGCGACAGTTTTATATTTTTTTATTTTTCAATTATCCACAATTTGTTTTTAGCTACTTATTTTTTGTTTTTGTGTTACAATTTAGATCAATGAAATCTTTTTCAGCCAAATTTATTGTTTCTTTTCTGATTTTAACGACGGTGTTTTATGTTTTTTCATTTCAAATCTCTGAAGCAGGCGGCGCTGTTAGCGTTGTTAATACTGCTGCTAATTTTGTTCAAGGGGTAGGCGAGGTGATAATAGGCACAGCTACAAATGACACTAATCTTACAGATAGCGGTAGATGTCGTTTAGGTATTAGCACTTCTCCTTGTCCCGGAGGTAGCGGAAGCGCCACCAGCGAACCAGGCGGCGGCAGCGGCGGAGGTGGCGGAGGCGCCACCAGCGGACTAGGCGGCGGAGGTATTGGCGGAAGCGACGGCAGTAGCGGAGGTAATGGAAGCGGAAGCGGAATCGGCGGCAGCGGAGGAGTAGGAGGAGGAGGCTTTTCCACCTCCTGCGG
>JBBTTU010000028.1:0-2126 GCA_038064075.1 Patescibacteria group bacterium | reverse complement strand
ATGAGCGCGGTGCTTCCGCGAGGGATAATTTGATGTTTGATTTTAAGTTTTCGGAAAGTATGAGCGATATTCTCCGGCGAAGTCCCTTCCGGAGTGGTGCGGGCTATCCTCATTAACGTTTTTTCGCTTACATTTCTTCCCAATGTTTCAAGAATAATTTCCAAAGAAGCCGGCCCGCAGTCGTATTTCACGTCCTGAAGATTTCTCTGCACCGGCAAGATGACATTTTGATAAAAATCGTAAGGCATTTATTGTAATGATAGCTTAAAAATTTGCTCTCGCAAAGAAAACGATAACGCGTAAACATATATGACGGATTTGAAATAAAATAGAATTATTTAAAAAAGGCCCCAATCGGCAGTAGTACTGCTTGGGACCTGAAAGAGCTTGAAATGGAAAATTAAACTTTATCAGGAAAAGGAAATTTTAAAAAAATATAAGTGGTGAAATAATATATCACTACTCCAATTAACTGGGAAAACAATATGTCTTTTGGCGAAGTGGAAAACAAAAACCAAATTATTTTCACCCCGGTGAAAATGATTAAAAGAGATACTAAAATGTAAATCAAACTCAAAACATTTTTCATTTTTCCCTCCTTTATTTATCCCATAGGACGGTCCTATGGGAAGTTTATTTTTTTAATGAACCGCAACAACTTGTATTTTCTCTATTATATCAGAAAATACAAGTTTGTCAAGCAAAAAGGATATATTCAATATTTAAGCGCAACACCACTCAAAACAACCCTCCCGGACTGGTAGTGGCGGTGTTGTTGATGAATTCCACGCCGCTCGCAATCCAGGTTGAAACAGCGTCGCTCGCGATGCCGAGCAGGTTATTAACGAAAGAAACATTGTTCAGCGTGGTTGTTGAATTGTAAACCGCTAAAGCGGCTTTGGTTCCCCACGGGCCGGAATAATTATGGTTTTCAAAACGGCTGTTGGTGATATTCAGATTACTGTTAGTCAAAGCAAAAATGCCATAAGGATAATTCTTTTCAAATAAAGCGTTAGTAATGCTCGCCAAACCGGTGGTCAATTTAATTCCGGCGCTGTCGTTGCCGCCACTGCTTTGGCTTCCGGCATAGCGAATGGTAAATCCTTTGCCAATTAAAGAAGCGCCGCTGGCTAAATTAATTCCGGGCCAATTACCCGGCCCGGGCGAATTAACGCTATTGTCCGTGTCGCCTCCCACGCTGTCATCATAAAGAGAAGTTAGGATAATATCTCCGGAATTTTCGCCGCCCAGCGCCAACCGGCCATTAACCTGTAATCCATTTCCCGATCCTTTGATAATCGCGCCGGATTCAACTTCTAAAGCGGAATTAGCCGGAACAACGGGATTTTCTTCGGAAAAAACATAAGCAATGTTATCGGCTTTAAAAGTTGAGGTGGAGCCGGCTGCGGCGAGATTGCCGCCAAGAACAATACCGTTTTTTCCGTTCTGCGAAACGTTATTATTCGTAAATTTCCCGAGCAGGCCGTAAGAATAAACCGCTTTCTGAGTGTTGTTGGAAAAAGTATTGGTATCAACAGTCGCGGCTGCGTCGCTAAGATAAAGTCCGGTCTGATTTTGGGAAAATTCATTATTTTTAATTGAATAATTGCCGTTGCCAGCGACAAACAATCCTTTTCCTTGTTCGGAATAATTATTATTGTTCCTGAAAATGCTGTTTTCCACGGTGGAAGTGGAATTAACCAAAACAAGGCCGTGCGCTTTTGAATATTCAAAGACGGAATTTTTAACGGAAATATCGGGAGTATTTTCAATTTTAACAATAACGCGGTCTGCTTCTGAAGTGGGAGAATAATATTTGCCGCCATAACGGAAAATCGCGCGGTCAAGAATTGAGCTGCCGCTGCCGGAAACAATATCAACGCCGTACCAGTCGCCGATGCTTGGCGCGGACGATGTCGCGTCAGCGTTAGTGTCTCCAGCATATTCATCATCGTAAAAACTGGTGAAAACAATGGGGCTGCCGGTCGCGCCCCGGGCTTGAATGGCCGCGTTATTAAAATTCATTCCCGCGTCATTGTAAAACTTGATTGTTACGCCGGATTCAACGGTCAAAACCGCGCTGTTTTGAAAAACCTGGACAGTGTTATCAACCACATAAGGACTGC
>JBBTTU010000027.1:13563-17238 GCA_038064075.1 Patescibacteria group bacterium | reverse complement strand
TTGTTCCGACCTTTACGATTTCAACCGCATCAAGTCCTTTTGGAATGATTGGCATCGGCATCACCAATCCGACTTCAACTCTGGCGGTTTTGGGCAGCGTTCATTTTCAAACCTCGGGAGGAGCTTCCGGCTTTTTCTATGATCAAAGTAACAATAGAGCGGGGTTGGGAACGACTACTCCCAGAGGATTATTAGGTTTAAACGACCCTATCGGTATTGATTCTTTCATAGTCGGTTCTTCCACGCCCAAGTTCATTGTCAAAGACTCCGGGTTCATTGGTTTGGGAACCAGCACTCCTTCTTACAAGCTGACCGTGAACAGCGAAAGCGCGACCGAGAACTTCTTCCAGGTTGCCTCCTCCACTCAACAGGGAATCTTCGTCATCACCAATGACGGCAGGGTGGGGATTGGGACCACGAGTCCCAGCCAGAAACTCTCGGTAGCTGGAACGATTTACGCTTCGGGGGGAGTGAGGTTTGGGGATGGGTTCACCCAAGTCAGCGCTGTTTACAGCTCTGCCGCCAAAACCGCTGATTACACAATAACCGCCAGCGACAACGGCAAGACTTTCAATAATAACGGAGCCACTGCTTTGGTTACTTTCACTTTACCGACAGCTGACGCTAGTCAGAAATATAATTTTAAAATCGTTGATTCGGACGGAATCAGAATCGCGGCCAGCGGTTCGGACACCATCTTTATCGGAGGCACCACTCTTTCCGCTCCGGCTTTTGCCACAAGCACGGTTGTCGGCTCTGAATTCATTGTTGAATCTTACGCAGCCAACAAATGGACGGCGAGATTGGTGGGAGTGCAACCTTCATTTAGGGCATATATGAGTGCAAGTCAAACATCTTTTACAGTAAACACAGATACGCTAATCAATTTTGATACTGAACATGATGATAATATGGGAGAGTATGATAATTCAGCAAGCAATTATAAATATTCACCGACAATACCCGGTAAATATAAAGTAGGTATTCTTACGCAAGGCAATGTAAAACCCACTGAAACCGCTTATTACATTAAAATATTTAAAAATGGGGCAGAACATAAACATCAATTTGCTCACAATGCAGATGGTAGTTATTATATTGTAGTTCCTTTTAATGTATCAGATGAAATTATTATGGATGATAATGATACTATTCAGCCATATATAAAAGTTGGAATAAGTACTGGTAGTATTGAGGTTATTAATAGTTTTTCTACATTGTTTTATGCTTCAAGAATACCAGATTAATAGGAGGTAAAGTATGAGTTTGTATTTCTGCGCAAAGTAGGAAAATTTTAGGGAAAAGATTTTTCCCGAATTTTGACTTTTGATTTTTGATCGTGGTAGGATGTGAATAATATGAATACAATTACTATCCCGAAAAATTTGATAAAAAACGATGATTTGGTCGTTATCCCTCGCAAAAAATACGAAGAGTTTTTAAATTTAGAAAAAACGATTGGGAAAAAACTGTCTGAAGAAGCGGATATTGACCTTGCTATTAAAATATATAACAAAGAAAAACATCAAAAGAAATTAAAAATAAAAAAAGTTTCCCCGAGGGGCTTCCTAAGGGAAGATTATTATTGACTTCCGATTTTCAGTAAAAAACATGTTAATATGAAAAAACATGTTTTGGAAGCGGACCAAAAACTTCGCAAATAATAAAGATATTGAGCCGGATGAAATTTTTTTGGATTCAAAAAATCTGCCCGGTTTTGACCGTGAGCTTTTTGAAGGCCGTCTGGAATCTCCGGTATCGCCGAAAATTCCGTATGTTGTTTTTGTCGTTTTTTCGATAATCGCGGCTATTTTGGCGGCGCGTCTTTTTCAGCTTCAGATCATCAATGCCGATTATTATCGCGCCCGAGCCGAGAATAATCGCATGGTCAAATTGAGTTTTCCGGCCGAGCGAGGCTTAATTTATGACCGCGATATGAAAGAATTGGTTTGGAATGCTTCCGAAGGCCGGGCCTATCTGCCGGAACCCGGACTTTCGCACATTTTAGGCTACCTTGGCTATTCCGAAGAAATTAAAAATGGTAAAGATTATGCCAAAAAAACAGGCAGGGCCGGAATAGAAAAAGCTTACGAAAATATTTTAGGCGGCAAAGACGGATTGCGCTATATAGAAGAAGACGCCCGCGGCCAAATTGTTTCCCAAAGCATGGAATTTGAGGGAGAAAAAGGTTCAAGCGTCGTTTTAACCGTTGACGCCGGTTTGCAATCCGAACTTTTCAGGACGATCGGACAAATTATAACCGGGCGCGGTTTCAGCGCCGGTTCAGGAGCGATTATTGATGTTTCCAGCGGCGAGATACTCGCGCTTACAAGCTGGCCGGAAATTAATTCGCAGATTTTTTCGCGGGGTTTGGCGTCAAGCCAGATTGAGACTTTTTTAAAAGATGAAAGAAAGCCCTTTTTTTTCAGGGCGCTGGAAGGGGTTTATCCGCCCGGGTCGGTTTTTAAAACAATCGTGGCGTTGGGAGCTTTGTCCGAAAAAATTATAGATCCGCAAAAAGAGATTTTCAGCGCCGGCAGAATTTCTATCGCCAATCCTTATTTTCCCGATTCCGAGAGCGTCTTTTACGATTGGAAGGCGCACGGCTGGGTTAATATGCGCCGGGCCATCGCGGTCTCGTCAAATGTTTATTTTTATACGATCGGCGGAGGATTGGGCGATCAGGCCGGCTTGGGCGTCAGAAAAATTATTGAATACGCCAAAAAAATCGGTTTGGGACAAAAAATCGGTCTTGAGCTTCCGGAAGCCGACGGCTTCTTGCCGACGCCGGAATGGAAAGAAAAATACCGTCCCGACGACCCGGTCTGGAGAATCGGAGACACTTATAATTTAAGCATCGGCCAGGGCATGGTTCAGGTAACGCCGCTTCAAATGGCCCAGGTTGCCGCGATTATCGCTCGCGAAGGGGAAAAACCGCGTTTGCATCTGGCCAAAGCTTTGATAACGCCCGACGGAGAAAAAAAATTGGTTGAAGAAAAACCGGGCGAAAAAATTGATATTTTTCAAGAAGCCTTTAAAATAGTCAAAGAAGGCATGCGCGAGGCAGTAAGCTACGGCACGGCCAGCGCTCTTTCCGGTTTAGGCGTTGAAATTGCCGGAAAAACCGGAACGGCTGAAGTCGGGACTTCCGGCCAGAAAGTTAATTCGTGGTTCATCGGGTTTTTGCCGTACGAGAAACCGAAACTGGCTTTGGCAATAGTTCTTGAAAAGGGCAGTTCAGCCAATTTGGTCGGCGCGGTCGCCGCCGCCCGCGAAATTATTCCATGGATGCTGGCAAACAGGCCTGAATTTTTCAGAAATGCCGGAAGTTTCTAATTATGAAAGTAATTATGGAAGTAACTATGGAAGTTCAACTTCTATAGTTAGAATGTGGCGAGCTGTGAATAAGTTCTCTTGACTTTTTATTTTTTATAATATAGAATTGTTCAATTGTAATTTACGATTTGCACAGCTTATGGATGATAAATTGATTCAAAACAAATTAGGTCAAAAATCAGAATATTTAAGCGCTGAAGGTTTGGAACAAGTGAAAGAAAAACTTATTCATTTGAAAACCGCCCAACGCAAAGAAATTGCCCAGCGTCTGGAATACGCCAAGGGTTTGGGCGATCTTTCCGAGAATTCTGAATATCATGAAGCCAAAGAAGCTCAGAT
>JBBTTU010000027.1:0-13553 GCA_038064075.1 Patescibacteria group bacterium | reverse complement strand
TGGAATTGGAAGACGTTCTTTCGCGCTCGGTTCTGTTAACTAAGATTAGCGACACCAGTTTTGTTTCGCCCGGATCAACGGTGGCGGTTTTACGGGAAGATAACGGCGCATCCATGCGTTTTGTTCTGGTCGGCCCGAAAGAAACCGATCCGGCCGGTTTTAAAATCTCTTACGAATCTCCTTTGGGACAGGCGCTGCTGGGACGGAAAAAAAATGAGTATGTCAAAGTATTCACTCCGAAAGGCGAGATAAAATACAAAATTATTGATATCATATAATAATGGCATCTTTAGAGGAAATACGGTCCGGACGCGTTGAAAAATTGGAGCGTTTTTACAAAGCGGCCGTTAATCCCTATCCGGTTTCTGATGCCGGTTTTATCGCGATTGCCGAAGCCAGAGATAAATTTTCAGCGTTAAAAAAAAGAAAATCTCTAGCCATAGCCGGCCGGATTATAGCCATGCGCAGCCACGGCAATTCGCTCTTTTGCGATCTTTCCGACGGAAAAAATAAATTTCAGGTTTATCTCAAAAGCGACGATTGCGGCAGCGAGTCTTATAAATTTTTTACCGAAACGGTTGATATCGGCGATTTTTGCCAATTTTCCGGCAGACTCTTTTTAACCAAGAAAAAAGAAAAAACTCTTCTGGCCGCCGATTGGCGGATGCTGGCCAAAAGTTTGAGGCCGCTGCCTGAAAAATGGCACGGCCTTCAGGACGTTGAAGAACGTTTTCGCCGCCGTTATCTGGATTTGCTCTCTAACCACGAAATCCGGGACCGTTTTGAATTAAGATCGCGCCTGCTTTCCGAACTTCGTCTTTTTTTGGATAAAGACGGTTTTCAGGAAGTTGAGACGCCGATACTCCATTCTTTGGCCGGCGGAGCCGCGGCAAATCCTTTTAAAACTTATTATAACGCCCTTGAGATGGATATTTATTTGAGAATCGCGCCCGAACTTTTTTTAAAGAGGCTTTTGGTCGGGGGATTCAATAAAATTTATGAAATCGGCCGGAATTTCAGAAACGAAGGCATAGACGCCACCCATAATCCCGAATTCACCATGCTTGAACTTTATGAATCTTTCAGCCGGGCCGAACTGCATAAGGCGTTTCTTGAAAAATTGATTCGCCATCTGGCTAAAACTCTTAAAAAATCGCTTAAAATAAAATATCAGGATTCTGAAATAAACTTCTCTAAAAAATTTTCAGCGCTTACTTTTGAAGAAGTTTTGAGCCGTTTTGCCTTGATTAACAATTATCAGAAAATTCCCCGCAGCGATTTGAACATCAAAGCTAAGCAGTTCGGAATAGATACGCAAGATAAGGAAAGCAAGGGCAAAATTGCCGAGAAAATTTTTGCCAAAATTTGCCGGCCTAAGATAGTCCAGCCGACATTTGTTTCATACTATCCGCTTGAAATTCTGCCGCTCGCCAAGGCCAGCGAAACTAAACCCGGTTTTGCCGATATGTACCAATTGATTGTCGGCGGGCTTGAAATCGCCAAGGGATTTTCGGAATTGAACGATCCTTTGGAACAGCGCCGCCGTTTTGAAGCCGGAGAAGAAATGCGCAAGGCCGGCGACGAAGAAGCCAGCCGTTTTGATCAGGATTTTCTTGAAGCTCTTGAATACGGCATGCCTCCGGCAGCCGGCCTCGGGATAGGGATTGACCGCTTGGTCATGCTTTTTACCGATAGTTCCAATATCCGCGAAGTTATTTTTTTTCCGACATTAAGGCCGAAATAATAAATTTTTAAAGTTGTTTGAATCCCCGCGCCAAAATTTGGCGCGGGGGTTTTTAGATTTTAATAGTTATCCACAGGTGGGATTTGGTTGATTTTATTATTAAAGTGGAATAAAATAGTAATTAAGTGGTGAATTGTGGATAAATCTGTGGATAGTGTGGACAAGTCCCAATTTTACCGCGATTTTTCAATGCTTATCGGCGAATTTCAACACACTTTAGACAGTAAAAAACGGGTCGCTTTGCCTGCTAAATTCAGAAATGAACTCGGGCGAACGGCTGTCGTAACAAGAGGACTTGATAAATGTCTTTTTGTTTATCCGCTCAAAGAATGGGAAAAAGTGGCATTATCGCTTTCCAGTCTTCCGACCGGACAAGCGTCAACCAGAAGTTTTGTGCGTCTATTCTTGGCCGGCGCGGCCAATGTCAGCGCCGATCGGCTCGGCCGAATTCTGATACCGGATTATTTAAAATCATACGCCGAACTTTCGGATAAAGTAGTTATAACCGGAGTTTATAAAAGGCTTGAGATTTGGGACGCCGGACGGTGGGAAGCTTATAAAAATGAAATTGAAAAGCAAGCTGATGTTTTGGCTGAGAAGTTAGGCGAAATTGGAGCATATTGATGGAACATAAGCCGGTTCTTTTAAATGAAGTTATAAAACTGCTGCGTCCCGATCAAGGAAGGGTATTTATTGACGCTACGATTGACGGCGGAGGCCACGCCCGCGAAATTTTAAAAAGAATGGGAGAAAAAGCGATCCTGATCGGAATTGATCGGGACAAAAAAATGATTTCGCGTCTGCAAAAGGAATTTGCCGGCGAGGCGCGTTTGAAACTGAAAGCCGGAAATTTCCGCAATATCGGGGAACTGGCCGGCGAGTTTGCAAAAAAATGCGACGGAATTTTATTTGATCTGGGTTTGAGTTCAATTCAGCTTGAATCGTCGGGGCGCGGATTTTCTTTCCAAAAAGACGAGCCGCTTTTAATGACCTACGAATCAGATTCAGGACCAAACACGCTAAATGCCGCCAAGATCGTAAACAGTCTGCCGGAAAATGAATTAGCCGAAATTTTAAGGAATTATGGCGAGGAAAAATTTGCCGGGCGGATCGCAAGAGCCATAGTCGCCGCGCGCCGAAGAGAAAGGATTTTGACTACCGGTCAGTTGACAGACATTGTTAAAACGGCGGCGGGTCGGTTTTATAAACATCAAAAAATACACCCAGCCACCCGGACTTTCCAGGCCCTGCGCCTCGCGGTCAACGATGAGCTTGGCGCTTTGGCTACGGGTTTGGATCAGGCTTGGGATATGCTTGTGCATGGCGGCCGATTAACAGTTTTATCTTTCCATTCCCTTGAGGACAGGATTGTTAAAAAATTTTTCCTTGAAAAAAAACCGCAAGTCGGGATTCTGACCAAAAAAGCCGTAAGGCCGTCGGTGGCCGAAATCAAAGATAATCCCAGAGCGAGATCAGCCCGTTTGCGCTCGGCGGAAAAAATTTAGTCAAAATGATTTTTAAAACAAATAATTTACATATATATTTCTGGTTTTTATGCGCAATTTCAGCGATATTGATTTTCCTTTGCGTCTATTTTACGTATGCTTCCATTCATTTGTCTTATAAAATTGAAACCGAGCTTCGTTTGATTAAAAAAATCGACCTTGCTTATCAAAATTTTCAGGAATCGTATATCGCCAAATTGGAAAGCCTTTTGGCTGACGGAGAAAAGACATTGGGACTTAGCGCGTCTTCAAAAAATCTTTTTATTGAACGCTACCAGGAAGTGGCCAGGTCGGGTTTATGAAAGAAAGTATGAATCGGCGCATGTTCATTGCCGGTTCTTTTTTGGGTTTAGCCGGCCTGCTGATTATCGCGCGCCTTTTTTTTATACAAGTCATATCGCATAATTACTATCAAGATCTGGCTTCCCGCCAGCATGTTTCTTCTTATAATTTTAAAACCCGGCGGGGCAATATTTATCTTCGCGAACGGGACGGTGGCCTTTTCAGCGCCGCTTTCACCAAAAGCGGCTTTTTGGCTTATATTGATCCCGCCAAGCTGAAAAATCCCCGGCAAGCCTACGATCTTTTGATTGAAATCATTTCCCGGCTTAACCCGGAAGATTTTTTTAAAAAAGCGTCAAAAAAAGACGACCCCTTTGAAATTATTTCCAGAAGGCTGGATAATGAAACGGCTGACAAAATCAAGAAATTAAATTTGTCGGGCGCGGGCGTTCTTGGCGAGGAATGGAGATTTTATCCCGGCCGGGAACTTGCGGCTCACGTGATCGGTTTTACCGGTTATCAGGGCGATCAAATTGTCGGCCGCTACGGCGTTGAATATTCGCAAGAAGGAGTTTTGGGCGAAAAGAAAACCGTTCTGGAAGGCCGAAGTACTCTTGCCGGAATTTTCCTTGATTGGGGCAAAAAAATATTCCCGGATGTCAGGCCGGATTATGATTTGGTTTTAACTGTTGAACCGCAGGTCCAGCTTTTTTTTGAGAAAGAACTGGATAAAGTCTTCAATAAATGGCATGCTGAGCTCGCCGGAGGCGTCATTTACGATCCGAAAAGCGGCCGGATTTTGGCAATGGCCGCCCGGCCGGCTTTTGATCCGAACAAATATAATGAAATCAAGTCTCTGAATGTTTTTGTCAATCCGCTCATTGAACATATTTATGAACTCGGATCGGTTTTCAAGCCGCTTACGCTCGTAAGCGCCTTTGACGCCGGGAAACTCAAATCCGGGAGCGTTTATTTTGACAGCGGCTTCATTGACTTTGGGGACAAACGGATTGAAAATTATGACGGGAAAGGCCGGGGTTCGGTTGACATGCAGCATGTTCTCAACGAATCTTTGAATACCGGCGCCGTTTTTGCGATGCGCCGGCTCGGTATGGATAATTTAAAAAAGTATTTTGAGAATTTCGGCCTTAATAAAAAAACCGGAGTGGATTTGCCGGGGGAAGTCGCCGGAGACTTTTCCAATCTTTCTAGCCGCCGCGAGATTGAATACGCGACCGCTTCTTTCGGGCAAGGGATTGCCGTTACTCCTTTGGCTTTCCTGCGGGCGGTAAGCGCGCTTGCGAACGCCGGCCGGCTGGCAACGCCTTTTGTCATTGAAAGAATTATGGCCGACGGAGCTCCTGATATAATTACAAAACCGTCAATAAGCGAGCCCGTCATTTCGCCGGAATCGGCTGAAGAAATGACGCGGATGCTGGTGAAAGTGGTTGATGAAGCGCTTGCCGGAGGATCGGTAAAAAACGAGAAATACAGCATCGCGGCCAAGACCGGCACGGCTGAAATTCCGAATCCCGGCGGCAAAGGCTATTCTCAAGATTATCTTCATTCTTTTTTCGGCTATGCTCCGGCTTATGACGCCCGATTTTCAGTATTTTTATTTTTAGTAAAACCGCGGGAGGTTCGTTACGCTTCGCAGTCGCTGGCCGAACCGTTTATGGAAATAATGAAATTTTTGTTAAATTATTATAATGTGCCTCCGGACAGATAAAAATAAAATATTAAATATTCAAATATAAAATTACGTGTTTAAAAAACTTTTCAAAAAAATTCTTGTTTTTATTCTGGAACTGGAATCCAAATTGATTCTGAAAAAATATCAGCCCGAAATCATCGCGATCACCGGTTCAGTCGGGAAAACTTCGGTTAAAGAAGCTATTTTCGCGGTTCTTGCCGCAAAATTTTCAGTAAGGAAAAGCGAAAAAAGCTATAACAGCGAACTCGGCGTTACCTTGGCGCTTATCGGCGCCGCTAATGCCTGGTATTCGTCGGTCAAATGGCTCAAAAATATTTTTCAGGGAATAAAACTGATAATCAGCCGCGACAAATCTTATCCCAAGTTGATAATTCTGGAACTTGGAGCCGACCGGCCGGGCGACATATCCCGTTTAATCCGCTATATTCAGCCGAAAGTTGGAGTTGTTACGGCCATCGGCGAAGTTCCGGTCCATGTTGAATTTTTTGCCGGAGCCGAAGAGCTGGCCGCAGAAAAAGCAAAGTTAGTGGAAATCCTTGAACCTTTGGGATGGGCGGTGCTTCTTGCCGATGATGACGCAGTTTCAGATATGAAAGAAAAGACAAGGGCTCAAACTCTGACTTACGGTTTTGACGAGCACGCCGACATCCGCGCTTCGGAATATCTCATTCTTTATCGCGAAGAAAACCGGTTTTTTCCGGAAGGCGTAAGTTTCAAAGTTGATCACGGCGGATCAAGCATTCCGATCAGGCTTTTTAATGTTTTTGGCCGGCAGGCGGTTTACGCCGCCTTGGCCGCGGTTGCCATCGGGATAATTTACAAGATGAATCTGGTTGAAATCGCCGAGGCGCTTGCGAGATTTTCCGCTCCGCCCGGACGGCTGAAATTGATTGAAGGCGAAAAAGAAACCTGGATTTTGGACGATACTTACAATGCTTCGCCGCAGGCCATGCACGCCGCGCTTGACCTCTTGCGCGATCTGCCGGCCAAAAGGAAAATCGCGGTTCTGGGCGATATGCTTGAACTGGGGCAATTTACGATTCAGGCTCACCGCAAAGTCGGCGGGCAGGCAAGGGGCATCGCCGATATCGTAATCACGGTCGGCCCGCGATCAAAATTTATCGCCGATGAATTGATTCAGAGCGGTTTTGAATCAGGCCGGCTTTACAGCGTTTCCGATTCAATCGCGGCCGGCAAAGAACTTGAAAAAATAATCAAGCCCGGAGATCTGATTTTGGTTAAAGGCTCGCAGGCGATGCGCATGGAGCGGGTCGTTGAAGAAATAATGGCTCGTCCCGAAGAAAAAGAAAAATTGCTTGTCAGACAGGAGCCGGAATGGTTGAATAAAGAGTAGTTTTATGGCCCTATCGTCTAGCTTGGTCAAGGACGCAAGGTTCTCAACCTTGAAACACGGGTTCAAATCCCGTTGGGGCCGCGTCTTTACTTTGACGGCGCGATAATGATTTATTACAATTTATATTATGAATACAGTTTCTAATGGAATGAAAAAGCGTTTGATTATGGTTTCGGGCGGATTTGATCCGGTGCATATCGGCCACCTTGAAATGTTTAAGGAAGCCAAACAGCTTGGCGGCAGGCTTATCGCGGTTCTCAATTGCGATGACTGGCTTATTCGGAAAAAAGGATATTTTTTTATGAATCAGCGCGACCGCGCCGAGATCATAAAAAGCATAAAATATGTTGACGATGTTTATATCCTTCAAACCGACCGGAACGACGTCGGCGAAGCAATAGAAAAATTCCGTCCGGATGTGTTTGCCAACGGCGGAGACCGCAAAGACGAAGCTTCCATTCCCGAAGCTGAAGTTTGCAGGAAGCTGGGAGTTGAGATGATTTTTAACGTCGGCAAAAGCGGCAAAATACGCTCCAGCTCGGAAATACTGAAAGAATACGGCAAAAAAATAAATTTGATATAATTATAAACAAGCTCTATAATTTTAAAATATGGCTAATGTCATTATTTACAGCACGCCGTCCTGCGTTTATTGCAAAATGGCCAAAGAATTTTTTGAAGAAAATAATATTCAGTACGCCGAAAAAAATGTGGCCGAAGATGCAAAGGCCAGAGAAGATATGATAGAGCGCTCGGGACAAATGGGCGTGCCGGTCATTGATATTGACGGAAATTTGGTTATCGGATTTGATAAAGAAAAATTGTCGGAGTTTCTCGGCATAAAGTGAATTCCGTTATCGGTCCGGAATATGTAATTGAGGTTTATGATCCCTCATTGAATATGAGAGGATTTTTAGTTATTGACAGCACTTTTCTAGGACCGGGCAAAGGAGGCCTGCGCATGGCGCCGGATGTCACGCTCAAAGAAGTTTTCCGTCTGGCTCGCGCTATGACCTGGAAAAACGCTTTGGCCGGCCTTCCTTTCGGCGGAGCCAAAGCCGGAATAATATGGCCGCCCGCCTTCGCCAAGGCTTCGGCGGGTAAAAGCGGGATGCCAGCGCTCAAAAAAAAATTCGTTCAGAGCTTTGCTAAAATGATAAAGCCTTTTTTGGCGTCAAAATACATTTCCGCGCCGGACATTAACACCGGCCAGAAAGAAATGAAGTGGTTTGTTCAGGCCGCCGGAAATCGCAGAGCCGCGACCGGCAAACCCGCCAATCTCGGAGGTTTGCCGCATGAATTGGGCGGCACGGGCTTGGGCGTGGCCGAGGCCGCGGTTGGAGCCGCGAAATTCAAAGATTTGGATATTAAAGGAGCGAAGGTTGCCATAGACGGTTTTGGAAATGTCGGCAGTTTTACCTTCAAATATCTTTCGGAGACCGGCGCCAAAATTGTCGCGCTGGCCGACCGGCAGGGCGCGATTTACGACAAAGACGGCTTGGATTTTAATGAAATAAAAAAAATAAAATCGCGGCGGCTGCCGGTCTCGCTATGTCAAAAAGGAAAAGCGATCAGCCGAGACCTATTTTTTTCTTTGCCGGTAGATATTCTGATTCCGGCTTCAACCACCGACGTTATCAACGAAAAAAACAAAAATAAAATCAAAGCCGGCATAATCGTTGAAGGCGCCAATATTCCTATGAACGAAAAAATAGAAGATGAGCTTTTTAAAAAGGGGATTCTCATAGTGCCGGATTTTGTCGCCAACGCCGGAGGCGTTATTTCCTCTTACGCCGAACTTCGCGGCTATTCGCCGCAAAAGATGTTCGCGATGATAAAAAGAAAAATATCAAAGACGGTTAATCTGGTTCTTAAGCAATCGGCCGCCTCCGGCAAAAATCCCCGCTTAATCGCGATGAAAATTGCGGCAAAAAGATTAAAATATTAAAATATACTGTATAATAAATCATAATGCTCGACATTAAATTTATCCGCGAAAATCCCGACCTTATCCGGCAGGCCGCCCGCAGGAAACGGCTTGATTTTAATGTTGATCAGCTTTTGTCAGCCGATGAAAACCGTAAAAAAATTCTTCAGGAAATTGAAGAACTGCGGGCCAAGCAAAACCGCGCCTCCGAACGGATAGCCGCTCTTAAAAATGAAGAAGAGCAGGACGCGGCCGCCAAAGATCTGCGGGAACTCAAAGAAATTTTAAGCAAAAAGGAATACGAATACCGAAAAATTGACGGAGAGTGGTCTAAACTCATGTTTGACGTGCCGAATATTCCTGATCCGTCGGTTCCCGACGGAGAGACTGAACGCGACTCCAAAGAAATCAGAAAATGGGGCGAGCCAAAAAAAATTGATTTTGAACCGAAAGATCACATATCGCTTTTAAGTTCTTTAAATTTGGCCGATTTGCAGCGCGGCGCGAAAGTGTCGGGTTTCCGCGGCTATTTTTTGAAAAATGAAGCGGTTATTTTGTCTTTGGCCCTCTGGCAATTTGTTTTTGACGAGTTTCGGGCCTCAAATTACGAGCCGATTCTGGCTCCGGCTTTGGTCCGCGAAGAAAATCTTTTCGGTTCGGGGCACTTCCCCCAGTCGCGTGAAGATGTTTATAAAACTCAGGATGACGTTTATCTTTCGGCCACTGCCGAGATTCCCCTCATGGGTTTCCATTCCGGCGAAGTTTTGGATGAAACCGATCTCCCTAAAAAATATCTGGCTTTTTCGCCTTGTTTCCGGCGCGAAGCCGGGTCTTACGGCCGCGACACCAAAGGCATTTACCGCCTCCATGAGTTTTTTAAAATTGAACAGTTGATTTTAAGCGTTGCCGACCATCAAGATTCGGTTAAATTTCATGAGGAGCTGACTGGAAATTCCGAAAAAATCGTCCAGGCTTTGGGCCTTCCTTATCGGATTGTCGCGGCAGCTTCCGGCGATTTGGGGCGGGCTCATGTCAAGACTTATGACATTGAAGTCTGGATTCCTTCGGAAAGGAGGTTCCGTGAATCCCATTCTTCGTCTTATTATCACGATTTTCAGACCCGGCGCTTAAACATCCGTTATCGCGACAAAACCGGAAAGAGCCGTTTTTGCTACTCTTTGAACAACACCGCCATCGCCACTCCCAGAATTTTAATCGCGATTCTTGAAAATTTTCAGCGGGCCGACGGTTCGGTGGAAATCCCGGAAATTTTGCAAAAATACACTAAATTTAATCTGATTAAGCCCGTTTTTTCAGATAGATAAATTTTAAAGCCAATTGACATGGTTTTGAAAATTGTTAATCAGTCAAAACGACGCCAGCGCGCGCGTTTGATCTGGAAATTTGCCTCTTTTTTTATTTTTGGTTTGTTTTTTTTGGCGGTGGCTTTAATCGCGTTTGACAGGAAATTTCAGGTTGCCGAAATTGCCGTTTCGGGCGCCAGCCGCATCAATTTTCAAAAAATAACGGAGGAGACGGAAAAAATTTTGGGAGAAAGAAAGTTTTTTATTTTTTCGCGCCAAAATATATTTTTAATTGGAGTTGACGATTTAATCCGTCATCTCGAAAAGCAATTTGCCGCCGCGGCGGCAATAAATGTCAGCCGCGATTTTTGGCAGAGAAAACTGGAAATCGCGGTTTTGGAGCGGGAAGAATGGGCTGTTTGGTGCCGGGAAACATGCTTTTATGCCGATTCTTCGGGTTTTATTTTTCGTCCGGCTCCTCAATTTTCAGGGAATCTCGTTTTTAAAATTTTAGATTATAGAGAGAAGCCGGTCGCTCTCGGCGGCCGGATTTTAAATGAAGATCTTTTGAGCAAACTTCAAAATTTCATCAAAATCGCGGCTGAAAAACAGAAAATTACGATAAATTCAATTGAAATTTATCCTGATTCGCTTTTTAAACTGGCTGCTTCGGGCGGCTGGCGGATTATTCTTGACAGCCAAACCGATCTGGAGCTTGCTTTTGAAAATCTCTCAATTCTTATCGGTTCGGCAATTAAGGACCGCTTGGACAGGCTGGATTACATTGATCTTCGTTTTCCGGACAAAAGTTTTTTTAAATTTAAAAATTAAAAGTTCTGAATTCAATAATGCGTTCAGCGCGGTTTGCCGCGTTCTTAGCATTCGCTTACTTGTTGAACCTGCGGAGTTTTGCTGGTAAAATTAGTGCTGTTTCCGGCTGTCCCAGGCGTGTTTAATGGTTTCCGCATTTAAATATTCAACTTCGGTTCCGGAAGCTAGGCCTCGTCCCAGCCGCGTAACGCTCAAATTCCTTTCCTTTTTAAACGGTTCAAGAATTTTTTCAATATAACGGGCGCTGAATTCTCCTTCGGCGGTCGCGCTTAAAGCCAGAATTATTTCTTTGATTCCGGAATTTTTTTTGATTCTGTCCAGAAGCTCCCGCAAGCGCAGGCGATCGCGGTTTCCGGCATCAAGAGCCGACAAAAGCCCGCCCAAAATATGATATGAGCCGTTATAAACCCCTGATTTTTCTATGGCTTCCAGATCAAGTTCTTTTTCCACCACGGCTATCCGGTTTTTGTCCCTTGCGCCGTCAGAACATATCGGACAGATATCTTTATTTTTCAAGGCGTGAATTTTGAAACAGATTAAGCAGTGTTTGACGCTTTCCAGTTCTTCAAGAAGATTCTTTAAATTTTTCAGCGTTGATTTTTCAGCGTTAACCAGAAAATAGGCAAAACGGGCGGCTTGTCTCTGGCCGATTCCCGGAAAACGGCTGAAGATCCGAATAATTTTTTCAATCGGTTCCGGCCTCATTTGCGGCATAGTCGCCTTTGGCTAAACTGCTAAAGCTTACTTTTTGCTGGTTGAAATATAAAGAGACTTTGCCCAGCGGCCCGTTGCGGTGCTTGGCCACGATAATATCGGCCTGATTTTGGCGATCGCTGTTTTGGCGGTAGCGGTCCTCGCGATAAATGAACATTACGACATCGGCATCCTGCTCAATGCTGCCGCTGTCGCGCAGATCCGAGAGGCGCGGAATAGGCGGGTGGCGCTGTTCAACTGCCCGCGAAAGCTGGGAAAGGGCGAGCACCGGGACATTGAGTTCGCGGGCCAGCGCTTTAAGCGAACGCGAAATTTCGGTTATTTGCTGAACCATGTTGTCGGTATTGACTCTTGGCTGCATCAATTGCAGATAATCAACAACGATCAGCCCCAAACCTTTATCGGCTTGCAGGCGCCTGGCCATGGCGCGCATCTGCATTATATTGTTGGAAGCTTCATCATCAATATATAAAGTGGCTTTGGACAGACGTTCAAGGGCGTCGCGCACTTGCAAGAAATCGTTATTTTCTTCAGAAAGCCGGCCGGTGCGCAGTTTCCACAAATCAATATGGGCTTCAGCCGCGATAAAGCGGTCAACCAATTGCTGGGCCGACATCTCAAGCGAGAATAAGCCGACTGGAATTCCGTGCCTTACCGCGGCGTTGCGGGCAATGTCCAGAGCCAGAGCCGTTTTGCCGAGCGACGGTCTTGCCGCCAGAATCACAAGATCCGACGGTTGGAGCCCGGCGAGGATATTATCAAGGTCTGAAAATCCGGTCGGTATGCCGCGCAGTTCCCCTTTATTTTTGTGGAGCCGGTCAATTCTTTCCCAGGCTTCGTTTAGGGTGGAGCCGACCGGAATAAATTGCTGATGGAGCGAAGTTTGCGAGACTGAAAAAATTTTTCTTTCAGCTTCGTCAATCAATTCGTCCAGACTTTTTTCTTCGCTGTATCCCAATTCGTTTATGTGCTGGGAGGCTTCAATCAGTTCGCGAAGCACTCCTTTTTTGTGGACGATCTCGGCGTAGTGGCCGATATTGGCGGCGCTTGCCACCGAGTTGACCAGCGACGCCAGATAACTTTTGCCGCCGACGGTTTCCAGCTGATTTTTATCTTTTAACCGGTTAGCCATTGAAAGGAGATCAACCGGATTTCTTTTTTCAACCAATTCCAGAACAGTTTCATAAATTATTTTGTTCTGGGCATGGTAAAAATCAGCCGGACGCAGATAATCCGAGATTTTAAATATCGCGTTTGCATCCAGCATTAGCGAGCCGAGCGTTGACATTTCGGCTTCAATATTTTGAGGAGGAATGCGTGCTAAATCCGACATAGTAATAAAACAATTTTATCAGACTGCGATTATTGGTCAAATCATTATTTTTTTAAGCTGAAAACACAGCGATGGTTGGCAATGCTTTTACAAAATTGTTCCGTGTCGGAAGGCAGCGAGTCCGCCGGCTGGCGGATGAAGGCCGGAACAATTTTGCCCTGTAAAGTTATCCACAGCAATTTAAAAACTTATTTCTTGTTTAGCGATATAATAAAAACTAATGAGAGATAAGGAAAACGAAATTTTTCTAAACAATAAATCTTATATTCCGGTTGGTCGGGCAGCCGACTTGACCGGCTATCATGGAGATTATATCGGCCGACTTTGCAGAGAGAAAAAAATTGACGGAATAAAAATCGGCAATAATTGGCTGGTATTCCAAGAAGATATTCTTAATTTAGCTTCCAAAAACGGTTCAAAAACAAAAAACGGAAAGAATATCGCTTTTCCGACTTCAAAAATCTCTATCATTGATAAGAATCATGATGAGTGGGATAAAGCGTTGTTTAATGACTTTCCGGTTGAGCGACCTTCTGTAAATAAAAATACTATCGCTTCGCCGACTTTTAAAGCTCTTAAACAAAAAACAATTGTTTTTTGTTTAATTTTTATTCTTTTGGTTTTTTTCTATAAATATCCCGAATCGGTTTCAGCCGGTTTTAGAGATTTCAGAAAATTCTCCAATCAAGTTTTTACCCAAACTGCTCAATTTTTTAAACAAACAAATAAGCAAGCCGCCCAAATCGCGAAAATCACCGCTGAGAAAATTACAAATTTAAGCGGACAATTCGCGGCCAAAGGAACGGCCGCGGCTTCAGTTGTTTTATCCGATCTCAAAACTTTCA
>JBBTTU010000026.1:14546-47104 GCA_038064075.1 Patescibacteria group bacterium | reverse complement strand
TGATGAACAACAGCGGCGGAGCGTGGGACAACGCCAAAAAATGGATTGAAGAAGGGAATCTGGGCGGCAAGGGCTCGGCCAGCCACAAAGCCGCGGTCACCGGCGACACGGTCGGCGACCCTTTTAAGGACACGGCCGGTCCGTCGCTTCATGTTTTGATAAAATTGTTTGCCACCTTAACTCTAGTTTTGGCGCCGCTATTTATGTAAGCCGTGTTATTTCAACAAGTAAATAAATACTAAGAACGCGGCAAACCGCGTTCTTAGTCCGAAGGCTAAACTCAGTTTAAATTTATAAGCCCTATTTTATTTTTAACTTCTTTCATTGTTTTTTGAGCTTCGCGCCCGGCTTTTTCTGAGCCGTTTTTTAAAACCGCTTCAATTTTTTTAGGATTTTTGATGATTTGCTCAAAGCGCTTCTGGATCGGCGCTAAAAATTTTATTATTTTCTCCGCCAAATCTTTTTTAAATTCGGCGTAACCTTTGTTTTTGAATTTTTCTTCAATTTTTTTAATTTGGCCGCCTGAAACAAGATGATAAAGGTTCAATAAATTGGAAATAGCCGGTTTTTTAACCGGGTTATAGATTATTTCTTGTCCGGAATCAGTCACGGCCGCCCTGATTTTTCGCCGGATTTCGGCCGGCTGATCCAAAAGGGCGATGTATGAATCCGGACGGTGGGATTTTGACATCTTTTTGGCCGGATCCGCGAGTGAATATATTTTTGGGATTTTTTCAAAAATGGCCTGCGGCTCGGGAAAAAGCCGGCCGAAACGGCGGTTAAAGCGCCTCGCGATTTCGCGGGTAATTTCAATATGCGGCTCCTGATCTTTACCGACCGGAACTTTGGAGGTTTTGTAAAGAAGAATGTCGGCGGCTTGAAGCACCGGATAATTTAAAAGTCCGAACGAACCGGCTTTGGGATGCGAAGCGGTCATTTCTTTGTAGGTCGGGTTCAATTCCAGCATCGCGACCGGCAGAAGCGTGGAGAAAATCGCGTTTAATTCCCCGTGTTCGGCTACGCCCGACTGAAGAAATATGGTTGATTTTTCAGGATCAAGGCCGAGAGCCAGCCACAAAGCAGTCATTTCATAAGCCGTTTTTTTCAAATCTTTCGTATTTTCAAGCGTAGTCAGCGAGTGAAGGTCGGCCACCATCCAGAAACATCGGTATTGGTCCTGAATTTCCAGCCATTTTTTAAAGGCGCCGAAATAATTGCCAAAATGCAACTCTCCGGTTGGGCGTATTCCCGAAAGGACGATTTCTTTATTTTTCGCCATATGATTTGAGTATATCTTATCGGATTTTTATTGCCAAAGTGTTTGGAATTATTTGAACATTCAAACATTGACAAATTAATTTGCATTAGTATACTTGTAAAAGAACTTTAAAAAAATCAACAAAGAACCGGTTTTTTTGTTGATATATAAACAAGGAAAAGCAGTGGGTAATATTGCCCAAAAAACCTTAAACTCCGAAAAGGAAGGAGGAATGTATGAAGAAGATTATGTTGTTTTTGTTTTTGATTTTTTTTGTTGTGGTCGCTACGGCTCACTCAGGCCAATTTGGACCGCCGGAACCAGCGGCAAAAGATAAACATTGGGTCCTAGATGTAGGTTACTTTTATTCAGAATCAAAATGGTCGCCGAGCAATTCAGACAGTTTTAATGAAGGTGTTGTTAAACAGAATCAAGCATACGTTCAGGCAAGTTACGGATTCCTGAAAAATTTTGAGGGTTATGCCAGGGTTGGAGGCGTTAGCATGAAGATTGACGGCAGTTTCGATTTTGACAATTCCCAAGATTTCAACAGTGGTTTTAAGCCGTTTGTAACAATAGGAATGAAAAGATTTTTTAATATCAACCATTACTTGGGGATAAGCCCTTTTGTGCAAGGAAGCTTGTTTTCAGATTATTCTGACCAAAAAACCGGCACCGTTACTGTTTCCGGATTACAATTTCCGGTATCCGCTGATATAAGTTTCAAGAGACCATGGGAGATTAATGCTGGTCTTGGTTTACAGACTAAAATAAAAGAAGCAATTCTATATACAGGCCCTTTTCTATATTGGTCCGGAGCAGACGCGGAAACGACAATTAAAATTTCGACTTTTACGTTCCAAAGCTCTGCTGCCTACAGCGATAAAAATAACGTTGGAGTTTTTGTCGGGCTGAAATTACCATTAGCATTAGTCCGTAATTTGAACTTTAATCTTGAAGCCCAATTTAGAAGTTGGGTTTCAACAGGTCTTGCTATGAGTTATATGTTCTAATGTTTTCAAAAGGAAGTTCAAGAGGAAGTATTTATAATACTTCCTCTTTTTAATTTAATTACCTAACGAAGGAAATGGCATAAATCCATAAAATATGTTAGTATTTTATAAGGTCGTTTTTATTAAATAAAAATATATTATGCTTCAAGAACAATTTCATCAACCAAATGATAAAAGAGAGGAATTATTTAATAAATTGCCGGAAGAACTTCGCAGCAAGCATATTGATGACACAGTTGAAGAATTAGAAGAGGTTATTGAAGAAAGAAAAAAGATCGGCCCCGTCCCTGATATAAGAAAAAAATATAGAATTAACCCAAAAACGGGAACCGTAGAAAAAAAACAAAATCCGCCGGATAAAGAAACCTGGCATTAATTTGTTATTGACTCCGGAAGCGCTTTATAATAATATGTAATTTACAGGTCTTAACCTTTTAAAGGTTATTTAGATTTTATTATTAGTTTAAAATCAATAATTGAATTTATAAATTATGGCAGAAAAATTTGAGCGGACCAAACCGCATATCAATGTCGGCACCATCGGCCATGTTGACCACGGCAAAACAACTTTAACCGCGGCTATTTTGAATGTGCTTAATCTGGCCGGGAACAAAGTAAGGATTGAAAAAGTTGAGGATATTGACAACGCGCCCGAAGAAAGACAGCGTGGCATAACCATAGCGCTGCATCATTCCGAATATGAAACCGAAAAACGCCACTATGCCCACATTGACGCTCCCGGACACGCCGACTACATCAAAAACATGATTACCGGCGCGGCCCAGATGGACGGCGCGATCTTGGTGGTTTCGGCGGTTGACGGGCCGATGCCCCAGACCAGGGAACACATCCTTTTGGCGCGGCAGGTCGGCGTGCCGGCAATAATTGTTTTCTTGAATAAAGTTGACGCCGCCGAAGACAAGGATTTGGTTGATTTGGTTGAGGCTGAAGTTCGCGAGCTCTTAAATAAATACGAATACCCCGGCGACAAAACTCCGATTATCAGAGGTTCGGCTTTAAAAGCTCTTGAAGCCAAATCGATTGATGACGAATGGGTCAAACCGGTTTTGGAACTGGCTAAAACTCTTGACGAATATATTCCCGAGCCAGTCAGGGAAATTGAAAAGCCTTTCTTAATGCCGATTGAAGACATCTTTTCAATAGAAGGCCGCGGCACGGTCGTTACCGGCCGGATTGAACGCGGTAAAGTCAAAGTCAGCGAAGAAATAGAAGTGGTCGGCTTGCGCGACACTCAGAAAGTCACGGTGACCGGCATTGAAATGTTCAACAAATCATTGGATGAAGGATTGGCCGGAGACAATGCCGGAATACTTCTGCGCGGCCTGAAAAAAGAAGACGTTGAGCGCGGACAGGTTTTGGCCAAGCCCGGCTCCATCACTCCTCACACTGAATTTAACGCCGAGGTTTATATTTTGACCAAAGAAGAAGGCGGCCGCCACACTCCGTTTTTCAACGGCTACAAACCCCAGTTTTATCTCCGGACCACCGACGTTACCGGCGAGGCGGCTTTGCCTCAGGGAACGGAGATGGTTATGCCGGGCGATACCGTTAATTTAGTCATTAAATTGATTGCTCCGGTGGCTCTGGAAGAGCGCCAGCGTTTTGCCATCCGCGAAGGCGGCAAAACCGTCGGCGCCGGAGTTGTCACCAAAATCATAAAATAACAATTAATTTTTTGATTTAGTCGTGGCAAAGATCGTTAAAAAACCTAAACCGGCCCAAAATGAAGAGGGTCAAAAACTGCGGATCCGGGTTCGCGGTTATGACAGCAAAATTTTGGATTCCAGCGTCAAACAAATTGTTGAAACCGCTCTGCGCTACGGCGCCGCGATCACCGGTCCCGTGCCGTTGCCGACCGAAATCAGAAAATATACCGTTAACCGTTCAAGTTTCGTTCATAAAAATGCCAGGGAGCAGTTTGAAATGAGGGTCCACAAACGATTGATAGATATTTTAAATCCGAACCCGAAAATTATTGATTCTTTGACTAATCTCAATATGCCGGCAGGGGTGGACATAGAGATAAAAATGATGTAGATATATATATTATTGGGACTGGCGATAAAAACTCCGGTTTTCCGGAGTTTTTTGGTAAATAAATTGATATGAATTTTATTTTAGGTCAAAAAAAAGAAATGGTTGAGGTTTTTTTGGAAGACGGACGGGTTCGTCCGGCAACCGCGCTCCAAGCCGGCCCGGCGGCCGTAACCCAGATTAAAACCAAAGACAAAGACGGCTATGACGCCGTTCAGATTGGTTTTGGCCTAAAAAGCGCAAAAAGAATCAAAAAGCCGCAGAAAGGGCATCTCAAAAAGGTCGAAAGCAAAAATGAAAAAATAAAAACCGAAAGTTTAAGATGGTTAAGAGAATTCAGGGTTGAAAAGCCTGATGATTTTAAGCTGGGCGATACGATTGACGCCAGCCAGTTTAAAGAGGGCGACCGGGTGAAAGTGAGCGCGATTTCAAAAGGCAAAGGTTTTCAGGGAGTGGTCAAGCGCCACGGTTTTGCCGGCGGATCAAGGACCCGGGGACAGAAACATTCCGAGCGCGAGCCGGGATCAATCGGAGCGACTTGGCCGCAAAGGATACTGAAAGGAAAAAGGATGGCCGGACGGATGGGCGGCCGGAGGATAACGGTTAAAAATCTTGAAATTTTAAAAGTTGATCCTGACAAAAATTTAATTTTAATATCAGGCGCGGTTCCGGGCCGGCGGGGAACGCTGGTTGAGATTGTCAAAACTTAATTTATGGAAGCTCCGGTTTACAATTTAAAAGGGGAAAAAACCGAAACTCTTAAATTGCCCGAGAGCGTTTTTGGATTGAAATGGAATTCCGACCTGGTTCATCAGGTTGCCCAATCAATGCGGGCAAATAAAAGGGCCGGGACGGCCAAAACCAAAGATCGCGGTGAAGTTCGCGGCGGCGGCAAAAAACCGTGGCGGCAGAAAGGGACCGGACGGGCCCGGCACGGTTCAATTCGTTCGCCGATTTGGATCGGCGGCGGCGTAACTCACGGCCCGACCGGCCAAAGAAAATACAGCCGGAAAATAAACAAAAAAGCCGGCAAAAAAGCTTTTAACATGATTTTGGCCAAAAAATTATCAGACCGCGAAATTTTGATTTTGGACCGGATAGAATTAGAGGAGGCTAAAACCCGCCGGGCCGCCGAAATTTTAAAAGATTTAAGTCGGATTGGCGGTTTTGAGGGGCTTGCCAAAAAAGGGACAAAAATTATTATCGGGCCGGAAAATCCGCAAAGCGTCAGAGCTTTCCGCAATATTGCCGGTTTAAAAACGATTCAGCCCAGAAATTTAAACGTTTTGGACGCGCTTTCGGCAAGATTCCTGATTTTAGGGAAGAAAGATTTTATAAACATCGCCAAATAATAATTAAACTGCCATGAAACTTTTGGATTTTTTTAAAAAAAGAGAACAAAGAAAAAAGATTGAGGGCGTTGTAAGCCGTCAGCCGCAGCCTGCCGCCAAAATCGAAACCGCGCCGGAAATTAAACCCGAAACCAGTCTTGGTTTTTCTCAAAATGCCGGTCTGTTTTTGGTTCGGCCGCACATCACTGAAAAAGCATCGGTTTTGAAAGATCGCGGGGTTTATGTTTTTCGCGTCGCCAAGGCCGCGAATAAGCCGGCGATCAAAAAAGCGGTTGAGGAATTGTATAAAGTGCAGGTAACGGCAGTAAAAATTATTAACGCGCCTTCGCGCCAGCGCCGCGTCGGCCGGAATTTAGGCCGGCGTCCGGGATACAAAAAAACAATCGTTAAACTGGCAGCCGGCCAAAAAATAGAATTTGTATGAAATCTTATAAAGCCACAACTCCATCCCGCCGCCAAATGCAGGTCGTAAATTACCGCGAGCTTTTGAGCCGCGGCGGCCCCCAAAAAAGTCTGACCAAGGGCGGGAAGCGGTCGGTTGGCCGGAACAACCGCGGCCGGATAACAACGCGCCACCGCGGCGGCGGCGTTAAAAAAGTAATGCGCCAGATTGATTTTAATTACGGCAAACGCAATATCTCCGCCAAAATTTTAAGTCTGGAGTATGATCCCAACCGTTCCGGATTCATAGGCCTGGTTGTTTACGCCGACGGCGAAAAACGCTATCATCTTATGCCGTCCGGAGTCAAACCCGGCGAAAAAGTTATCGCGTCTGAAAACGCGCCGCTGGCCCCGGGCAACCGTCGTCCGCTCGGCTTGATTCCGACCGGAACTTTGGTTTATAATATTGAGGTTGAGCCGGGCGGCGGAGCAAAATTGGTCCGGGCCGCGGCCGCAAGGGCTGAAATTCTGGCTATTGAAGAGAGGCACGTTCAGATAAAAATGCCTTCCGGAGAAATCAGGCGGATCAATAAAAATGCTTGGGCTTCAATCGGTCAGGTTTCAAACGAAGAACACGGTTTTGTCACAATCGGAAAAGCCGGTCGCAAACGTTTGATGGGCATACGGCCGACTGTCAGGGGTTCGGCCATGAATCCGGTTGATCATCCTTACGGCGGCGGCGAAGGCCGGACTTTGCGCGGCACTCGCCGGCCGAAAAATTTGTGGGGCCGCGGCACCAGGGGAGTCAAAACCCGCAAACGCCGCAAATATTCAGCGGCTCTTATTCTTCAAAGAAGAAAGAAATAACAATGACGAGATCATCCAAAAAAGGTCCTTATGTTGACCCTAAATTATTGAAAAAAATCAGCCGTTTGGCGCCGGGCTCCAAAACGGCTGTTCGGACATGGTCGCGTGATTCCCAAATCAGCCCGGAAATGGTCGGTCGCGTTTTTGAGGTTCATAACGGCCGGAATTTTATTCCAGTCGCCATTATTGAAGAAATGGTCGGACACAGGCTCGGCGAATTCGCGCCTAGCCGCAAATTTATCCGTCACGGCGGCAAGATGCAGAAGGAGCTTGAACAAAAAGCTGCCGAAAGCGCCGCCGCCGCGCCAGCCGCCAAGGCCAAAACTTAAAATTTATGCGAGCTGAATTGAATTATCTGCGGATTGCTCCGCGCAAAGTCCGATTAGCGGCAGACCCGGCGCGAAATAAGCCGGTTAGCGAGGCTATCAGCATTTTGAAATTTTCTCCAAAGAAAGGAGCGAGACATATTTTGAAGCTTTTGAATTCAGCGGTTTCAAGCGCCCGGAAAAATTTTTCAAAAGAGCCGGACAATCTTTATATTTCCAAATTAACGGTTAATGAGGGTCCGGTTTTTAAAAGGTATTCTCCCCGGGCCCGCGGCATGGCGGCAATGATCAGGAAAAAAACCAGCCATGTATCAATAACTCTTTCAGAATTACCCGCCAAGAAGCCTTCGTCCCGAGCTCATGCCGAGAGGCTAAAAACCCTGCCAGTTAAAAACTAAAAGCTATCATGACCCACCGAGTTCATCCATATTCGTTCAGATTAGGCGAAATACGCGATTGGAAATCGCGCTGGTTTGATTTGCGAAATTACCGCGTGTCTTTAAAGGCCGATGTTTTGATTCGCGATCATCTTCGCAAGAAGATGGCTAAAATGTATGTTTCTAAAATAGAAATAGAACGTTCGCCGGCAACGCTCAACATCATTATTTTCAGTTCCCGTCCCGGGCTGATTATAGGCCGAGCCGGAGCCGGAGCCGCGATTTTGAAAAATCAAATAGAAAAATTTATGGCAAAATGGAATTTACCCAAACCAAGAGAACTGCGGCTTACGATTGAAGAGATTAAAAATCCGGAAATAGACGCCGCCATTGTGGCAAAAATGGTTGCCGAAAGTTTGGAGAAAAGGATGTCATTTCGCCGGATTCTTAAACAGACCATTGCCAAAGTGTCGGGTCACCGCGAAGTTAAAGGAGTGAAAATCGCTTTATCCGGCCGTCTTGACGGTTCAGAAATGGGCCGTCGGGAGTGGCTGATGAACGGCCGCATTCCTTTGCAGACAATAAGAGCCGACATTGATTTTGCCCGCCAAAGAGCCAGTCTTCCTTACGGCGACATCGGCATCAAGGTCTGGATTTATAAAGGCGAAGTGTTTGCCGATAACAAAAAAGAAAATGCTCTTTCCTAAAAAAGTCAAACACCGCAAGTGGCACAGACTCCGCCATTCCGAAGAGGGTTTTGAGAGCCGCGGCACTCTTGTTTCTTTCGGTTCTTTTGCCTTAAAATCCCAGGAAGGCGGTTTGGTTTCAGCCGAGCAGATAGAAGCCGGGCGCAAAGCGATCGCCCGCTATATTCAGAAGGGCGGAAAGATGTGGATTCGCATTTTTCCGGACCGGCCGCGCACCGCCAAACCGGCCGAAACCGGAATGGGAAAAGGAAAAGGAGACCCGGTCGGTTATTATGCCGTGGTTCGGGCCGGCCGCGTTATTTTTGAAATTGACGGCTTGTCCGAAGTTTTGAGCCGGGAAGCTCTTCGCCGAGCCGGAGCCAAGCTCGGCATTAAAACCAAAATTATAAGCCGATAAACTAAGATGAATCAAAAAGAAACATTAAAAGAAAATGATCAGGCCGAGCTTTTAAGAACGCTTGCTAACTCGCGGGAGCGGTTAAGGCAGTTCCGATTTAAGAGCGGGCAGAGCAAAACCAAAAATGTAAAAGAAGGCCGTCAGGTCCGCCGTGAAATCGCCCGCATTTTAACCAAATTGAAATTTAATAATATATGATTGAACCCAAAAACAAAATCAAGCAAAGTTTTCGCGGAAAAGTTGTTTCGGTTGTCGGAGGAAAAACAGCAGTGGTGGCGGTAACGCGCTATATCAAGCATCCGAAATACCAAAAATATTACCGCAAAACCAAAAAATATCAGGCCGCGTCCGCAGACGGCGCATGCAAGGTCGGCGATTTTGTCACAATTGAAACGCACCGGCCGCTTTCCAAAAGCAAAAAATGGATAATTAAAGAAAAAATATCATGATTCAGACCCGTTCAATGCTGCAGGTAGCCGACAATTCCGGAGCAAAACTCATTCAATGTATCCGGGTTTTAGGCGGTTCGGGCCGGAGATACGCCCGCATCGGCGATTTAATCGTGGCTTCGGTAAAAAAAGCCGAGCCGAGAAAAATAGTCAAAAAGAAAGAAGTTGTCCGGGCAGTTATCGTCCGCCAGCGCCAGCCATATCGGCGTCGCGACGGAACCTATATCCGTTTTGACGACAATGCCGCCGTGATTTTGGACGGCAAGGAGCCCAAAGGCGGCCGCATTTTCGGGCCGATACCGAGAGAACTGAGGGAAAAAGGCTTTGTTAAAATTATTTCTTTAGCCCCCGAAGTCCTATAATTATTTTTTTATGAGCCGATTCAGAATTAAAAAAAACGATTTGGTTAAAATTTTAAGCGGTCGCGACCGCGGCAAGTCCGGCCGGATTATTTTGGTTTTGCCCAAAGTTGGCCGGATCGTGGTTGAAGGTTTGAATTTATTCAAGCGCCACCGTCGGCCGCGCCGGCAGGGCGAAAAGGGCCAGATTGTTCAAATACCGGCTCCGATGCCGGTTTCCAAAGTAATGCTTATTTGCCCGTCATGCAAAGAAGCCCGGAGGCCCAAGATAACCGTTGACGCTTCCGGCAAAAAAAACAGAGTTTGCCGGAAATGCTCGGCGCTAATACCATGACTCAATTAAAAAAACATTATCAAGATAAAGTCGCTATCCGGCTGAAACAAGAATTCAAGATTAAAAATGATCTGTCTTTGCCGCGTTTGCTTAAAATTGTCATTAATTCCGGCGTTGGCCGCAGAGAAGAAAAGGAAATTGAAGCCGTTCAAAAGTATCTTGAAATAATAACCGGCCAAAAATGCGTTTTCCGGAAAGCCCGCAAAGCCATTTCAACTTTTAAAACCCGCAAGGGCCAGGTTGTAGGTCTTTCCTGCACTTTGCGCGGAAAACGAATGTATGATTTTTTGGATCGCCTGATCAACGCCGCTTTGCCGCGGCTGCGCGATTTTCGCGGCATTGATCCCAAATCCATTGATTCCGAAGGCAATTTGACTTTGGGCTTTAAAGAGCATATTGTATTTCCTGAAATCGCGGGAGAGGAAGTTAAAACCTTTTTTGGTTTTGAGATTACTTTGACCGTAAGAGCGTCCTCGCGCGAACAGGCCGAAGCTTTGTATCAAGCTTTGGGCATACCTTTTTCCGCCAAATCCGTCAAAGGCGGATCGGGCGGAAAAAAATAATATGGCTAAAACATCAGTTATTGCCAGAGCTGCCAAGAAACCGAAATACAAGTCGCGGGTGGTTCGGCGTTGTTTCCGTTGCGGCCGGAAAAGAGGGTACCTGCGTGATTTTGATTTATGCCGCATTTGTTTCAGAGAATTAGCCAATGAGGGAGAAATCCCGGGAGTGCGCAAATCATCATGGTAAGAGATCCGATTGGCGACATGTTAATCCGCATAAAAAACGCCCAGATGGCCGGGTTGCTTTCGGTCAGTTTGCCTTACTCCAAAGTGAAACTGGAGATTGCCAAACTGTTGGAACTGAAAAATTTTGTCGGTGAAGTAAGTTCCAAAGGCAAGAAAAACAAGCGCAATATTGAGATTGTTTTGCTTTACGATGCCTCCGGCCGCCCTAAAATTTCGGAAATTAAACAGATTTCCAAGCCGTCGCGCCGGGTTTATTCGGGATGGCGCGAGCTTAAGCCGGCTAAAAGCGGTTTTGGCTTTTATATTCTTTCCACGCCGTCGGGGGTTATTGACAGCCAAAAGGCCCGTCAGATTAAAGCCGGCGGCGAAATTTTAGGAATAATTTGGTAAAATTATGTCACGTTTAGCCAAAAAACCAATAGCGATTCCCGAAGGAATATCAGTGGAAATGAAAGAAGGTCTGCTTGTTGTCCGCGGACCGTCAGGTCAAATTAGCCGCAAAGTTCCGCCCGGAATTCACTTTGATTTCGGCAGCGCCAATAACAAAGAAATTTATGTCAGGGCCGATGAAATCGGAAAAGAAAAATCAGCGTATCTGGGAACTTTCGCCAGCCATTTGAAAAATATGATCCGGGGCGCAAAAGAGGGCTACAAAAAACAGCTCAGCCTTGAAGGAATCGGATTTCGGGCTGAAATCAAAAACGGAGCGCTGGTTTTGAATCTCGGTTTTTCAAATCCGGTCATAATTCCCGCGCCGGCCGGCATAAATTTTTCAGTTGAGAAAAATACGATTACGGTTTCGGGTTCGGACAAAGAACTGGTCGGCAATACCGCCGCCAAAATCAGAGCCAGCAAAAAACCCGAGCCTTACAAAGGCAAAGGCATTCGCTACGTCGGCGAGATTATCAGACGAAAAGCCGGCAAAAAGGTGGCTGCCGCCGCGGCTTAAAATTTGTTAAATAATTTATGACAGATAAAATTTCAAAAAGATTAAAAAGGCGCAAAAAAATAAGACAGCTTGTTTCAGGCACAAAAGCGCGTCCGAGATTTTCGGTTTTCCGTTCAAACAAACACATTTTTGTCCAGCTGGTTGACGATTCCGGCGGCCGGACTATTCTTGGGCTTTCCGACAGCGCGGTTAAAAATCCGAAAGGAAAATCTTTAACCAAAATTCAGAAAGCCAAAGCCCTCGGGCTTTTGCTGGCCAAAGCCGCGCTTGATAAAAAAATCAAAGAAGTCGTTTTTGACCGCGGCGGCTACCGTTATCACGGCCGGGTCCGGGCTTTGGCCGAGGGGACGCGAGAAGGCGGCCTTATTTTTTAAATTAGATTTATCATGGCTAAATTTTTCAATAAATCATCAAGAAACGAACCTGATTTTGATTATAAACTGATTGATCTGCGCCGGGTGGCGCGGGTTGTCGCCGGCGGACGACGTTTCAGTTTTCGGGCGACCGTGGTTGCCGGCAATCGCTTGGGAGAAGTGGGTGTCGGCACGGCCAAAGCCGCCGATACTGCCGCGGCTATTCAAAAAGCTTATCGCCAGGCCCGTAAAAATGCGATAAAAGTTTTTATGACCAAACATAGTTCAATTTTGCACGGAATTGACGGCAAATTCGCCAGCGCCCGGGTCATTATCCGCCCGGCCGGGGAAGGCCATGGCCTCGTAGCCGGAAGTTCGGTCCGGACGGTGCTTGATTTTGCCGGAATAAAGAATGCTTCCGCTAAAATTTTGTCGCGGACCAAAAATAAAATTTCAAGCGCCCAAGCCGCGATAGAAGCCTTAAAAAAATTGAAAAGCCGAGACCAAAAACTGGAAATAACAGCTAAAAATTAAAAATATATTATGCAGTTTCATGAATTAAAACCTAAAACCCCAAAGAAAAACCGCAAGCGGATCGGCCGCGGAGGAAAGCGCGGCACTTATTCCGGACGGGGAATTAAAGGCCAGAAAGCCCGGGCCGGCCATCGGATCCGTCCGGAATTGCGCGATGTCATTAAAAAAATGCCGAAATTGCGCGGCTACCGGATGCGACTTGCCAAACCGCGCGCCACAGCCGTTGTTAATGTTGAAGATCTGGAAAAACATTTCGGAGACGGCGCAAGGATCAATCCCGAAGAACTGGCAAAAAAGAATTTAGTGGCTCGGCGCGCCGGGAAACTCCCTGAAGTCAAACTGCTTGGTTCCGGAGAGGTTACCAAAAAATTCTTGGTCAGCCATTGCCAATTTTCTAAAAGCGCCAAAGAAAAAATTGAAAAAGCCGGAGGGAAAATAGAATAATGGATTTTTGGTTGGGTAGTTGTGTATGGATGACGATGAGGATAAGTTAGTTTGCAAATTGTAAACGCGCGGTGGTAGAATAAAAACATGAGAAACTCAAATTTTATAAAATCTTTTGGACAGATTTTCGTTGGAGTTGCAGTAGTTGTTTTGTTAACCATTATTGCAGACGCTTTTACCGAACCGACCCAGGCGCCGCCGGCCGGAAACGTCAATCCGCCGCTCAACACTTCCGGCACGACCCAGACCAAAACCGGCAACCTTACTTTTCCCTTAATGTATGATTCCGATGACGGCGGATACTATGTTGATCCGGCGGCCAATTCGTGGCTTTATCGTATTTACAGCTATGATATCCGTTCCGACATTTTTTATGACCGCAATAACACCGGTTATTATATTGACCCTAATTCCACCAGCCGCATGTCCACGCTTAATGCTGATAGTTTAGCGGGTCTAAATTTAAACGGGACGGCTTATTTTTGTTTTTGCGGCGAAAGAAACGGCACATGGACTTATGCTTTGCCTTGGAACAGCAATGCCGGCACTTGTCAAAGTTTTTGCTCAAGCTCCGGCTCCGGCTGCGGCCAATTCGGGCCCTATAATCCTTCAAACGGATCATTTTCAATACAATGGAACTCTTGTTGAACAAGTTGAATAAAGTATCGTTTTTGGTTTTTATTTTTATTTTCGCTTTTTTATTTTTGTTTGGTTTGAAAATTTTACCGGCATCAGCCGATTCCGAGCATAATCTTTCGGGTTGGGCTTGGTCGGAAAACATCGGTTGGATAAGTTTTAACAGTACTAATCAGGGAACCGGAGCAAATTACGGCGTTAATGTCGCCTCAAACGGCCGGCTTTCGGGATACGCCTGGTCAGAGCGTATTGGTTGGATAACTTTTAATCAGAATGAGCTTGTCGGCTGTCCACAAACGCCCTGCCGGGCCGATTTTGACGAAAATACGGATCAGGTGACCGGCTGGGCAAGAGCGCTGGCTAACGGCGGCGGCTGGGACGGCTGGATTTCGCTTTCCGGTTCAAATTACGGTGTTTCGGCCAATCAGTGCGATTGGCAAGGCTGGGCTTGGGGTTCAAATGTTATCGGCTGGATAAGTTTTAGCGGCTCAAATTATGGAGTCGAAGGGACGGACGACGCTTGTTCTTTGATTAATTTTAATTTTAGCGCGGCGCCTTCTTCAGGATACGCGCCACTGGCAACAATTCTTGCCGCCACCCTGACAGGCGGCATCGGAACAATCAATTACACTTTTTGGTGGAATTGTTCTGACACTAGGACAAACGTTCAGGCGGTAACGGCGGCCTGCGGCGATTCTGCCAATCCCGCAATCGGCGCAAAATTTGACGGTGTTGCCGAAACAACCAAACAGGTTAATCATACCTATCCTATCGGTTCTTATATTCCAAAAGTAATAACGGAGCAGGGGTCCAGAACGCTTGAAGGCCGCCAGACAGTGGATGTTCAGCTCGCGCCCGAAGATTTCAGCCTTCAGAAATCAAACGATATTTCAGTCGCGATTACCGCGGCGCCCAGAGCCACGTCAACGCGGGCGACAATTACCGTTAATCCTCTTGGCGGTTTTTCTTCGCCGGTTAGCCTTTCCAGCAATGCCGCTTCGGTTATTTCCGGCGCGGTTGGCTACTTTGGCGATTCAACTTTGACTTCAGGCGAATTTTCAAGCGGCTCTGAATTTTGGATTAATATTCCCAGAACCGCCGCCCTTGGAGAATATACTATTGTTGTAAGCGGCGCGAGCGGAGGAGACGTCAGGTCGGTTAACGTTATCTTAAATGTAAGAGTAATAACTCCGGAATTTAAAGAAATATAATAAAATGAAAACTGAAGATAAAAAAATCACTGTTTTTAATATTATTGCGATTGTTTTGGCTATAATCATAATCGGCTGGATTATTTTTCAGTCCAGGTTAAAACCGGCGTCAAGTCCGTCAAAGTTTGTTCCTGAACTCCGGCCCGAAGAGATTCCCAAGCCGACCGGCGCTCCGGAACTGAAACCCGAAGAGATTCCCAAGCCGACCGGCGCTCCGGAGCTTCCTCCGGAAGCTTTGCCGTTTTAGATGACAAAACTTCTTTTATCATTTATAATTACGGTAATTTAAGTTACCCGATAATAATATGTGGCAAAAAATAAAATTGATTTTCAAAGATCCTGATTTGCGAAAAAAAATTCTTTTTGTCTTCGGAATTTTGGCAATTTTCCGTTTCGGAGCCGCGATTCCCATTCCCGGCGTAAATACTGCGAGGCTCTCCGCTTTTTTCAGCGGCAACCAGTTTTTCGGCCTTTTGAATATTTTTTCCGGAGGAGCCATGGAAAATCTTTCCATCATGATGCTCGGAGTCGGGCCTTATATCACGGCTTCAATCATTATGCAGCTTCTGACCATGATTTTTCCGCGTTTGAAAGAGATTTACGAGGAAGAAGGCGAAGCCGGCCGGCAAAAGTTCAACCAATATTCGCGTCTCCTGACCGTGCCTCTGGCAATTCTTCAGGGATTCGGCCTTTTAATGCTGCTTGATAAACAGGGTATTTTAGGCGCGCTTTCTTTTTCGGGCAAACTGACCAATGTCGTCATTGTCACTGCCGGCTCGGTTTTTTTAATGTGGCTTGGGGAACTGATATCCGAATATGGCATCGGCAACGGCGTTTCTCTTTTGATTTTCTCGGGAATCGTATCCCGTTTGCCGCAAGCCGCGAGCCAAACTTTTTTCGCGGCCGATATTTCCCAGGCGCCGGTTATTATCGGTTTCGCGTCCGCGGCGGCCGCAATCATAGCCGGAGTTGTGGTAATTACCGAAGGCCAGCGTCCAATTTCGGTTTCTTACGCCCGGCGGGTGCGCGGCAACCGGATTTACGGCGGATCGTCCACTTATCTGCCGCTCAGGGTCAATCAAGCCGGAGTCATTCCGATAATTTTTGCTTTGTCAATTCTTCTTTTTCCGCAGATGATCGCCAATTTCATTTCGGGAATTGAAAAACCGCTTGTCCAGGCAATTTCCCGGGTAGCTTTAAATTTTTTGAACAACCCTTGGATTTATGCCGCCCTCTATTTTATTTTGGTTTTTGTTTTCACTTATTTTTACACCGCGGTGACTTTTGATCCCGACGCCATTTCTTCCAATCTTCAGAAATCCGGAGCTTTTATTCCCGGCATCCGGCCCGGCCGGCCGACCGCTGAATTTCTTTATAAGATTTTGAGCCGTCTGACCTTGATCGGCGCGATATTTTTGGGAATTATCGCCGTTTTGCCTTTGGCCGTCAGAGCCGTTACTGGTTTGACGGCGCTGACCATCGGCGGCACCGGCCTCTTAATAGTAGTTTCGGTTGTTCTTGAAACCATCAAGCAGATTGAAGCCCAGATTGTGATGCGCAGTTATGAATAATGGCTAAAAAAGCAATTTTAATTTTCGGTCCGCCCAATTCCGGCAAAGGCACTCAAGCCAAGCTTTTAGCCGATAAGTTCGGTCTTTTTCAATTTACGACCAGCCAATTAGCCAAGGATTATATGAAGGAGAGCAGCGATCCGGAAACCTTAAGACAGATTGAACTTTACAAGCAAGGCATACTTTTTGAACCGGCTTGGACGCTTAGAGTAGTTCAGGAAAAAACGCGGGAAATTTTTGAAAAAGCCAAAGGTATTGTTTATGACGGCTCGCCGCGCACTCTTTATGAAGCCGAAGGTTTGTATCTTCTTTTAGTGGAATTGTTCGGCAAAGAGAATATTTTTATATTTGAATTTAAAATCAATGAAAGCGAGCTTTTGCGCCGATTGGCCAAAAGGCTGGTTTGCTCTAACAATACCAGCCATTCTTTTATTGCCGGCGCCGCGTCTGACGCGGCTGGCGCGCAAAATATGAGTATCGGCCAGCCGTGCCCCGAGGGCGACGGCATTCTTGAAAAAAGGGATTTGGACAAAAGAGAAATCTTTGGCGCCAGAATGGATGAATATAATAACAGAACTGTTCCCGGAATTGAGTTTTTAAGAAGCAAACATCCACTTGTTGAAATTGACGGCGGGCAGTCAATTTCAAAAGTGCATCGAGACATCGCAAAGGCTTTGAATATCAAATAAAATGATTGCAAGATCAGAAATTGAAATAGAAATATTGAAAGAAGGCGGGCAAATACTTGCCCGTATTTTATCGCGGACGGCAGAATTGGTCGCGCCCGGCGTTTCCACACTGGAATTAAATAAGTTTGCCGAAGAGCAGATCGGAATAAGCCGAGCCGCGTCTTCTTTCGAGGGCTATCGCGATCCGGGATCGGGAAGAATTTATCCGGCCAGCCTTTGCGTTTCCATTAACGATGAAATTGTGCACGGCTTGCCGGGCAAGCGTCAAATCAAGGAAGGCGACGCGGTCAGTCTTGATTTGGGCATAAAACACAAAGGTCTTTTTACCGATGCCGCAGTAACCGTTGTTGCCGGCAAAAGCAGTCCTCAAAATAAAAAATTGGTTTCCGTTTGCAAAAATTCGCTCGCGGCCGGAATAAAAAAATGCCGGGCCGGGGCGGCTGTCGGCGATGTCGGTTATGCTATTGAAAGTTTTGCCAAATCGCAGGGTTTTGTTGTAATTAAAGAACTGGTCGGCCACGGCGTCGGCCGCAAGGTTCATGAAGAGCCGCAGATTCCGAATTGGGGCCGTCAAGGACAAGGTTACCGGTTTAAAGCCGGCGAGGTTGTCGCGCTTGAGCCAATGATCACTTCCGGCCGGCCGGAAATAATTCTGGCGTTCGACGGCTGGACTTGGAAAACTAAAGACGGCTCGTGGACGGCTCATTTTGAACACACTATTATTATTCTTGAAAAAGGAGCGGAAATTTTAACCGAATTGGGTTAGAATGGAAATATGCCCCGCGTTTTAGGCATTGATTACGGGACCAAAAAAATCGGATTTGCCCTTTCTGATGAAGAAAGTCGGATTGCTTTTCCAAAAACGGTCCAGCCCAATGTCTGGCTTTATGTCCGCGCTTACATCAGCGATTTGATTTTGAAAGAGAATATTTCCGAGATTGTCATTGGTTTGCCGGTTGGGCTTGACGGCGGGGAAACCGAACTTTCGGGTGAAGTCAGAGGGTTTGTTGAAAAACTGAAAAAAGAATTCGCTTTGCCGATTCATCTGGAAAATGAAGTCTACAGCACGGCTCAGGCCAGAACTATGCAGGGCGCGGCGGAGGACAAAATAGACGCGGCTTCGGCCGCTTTGATTCTGCAGACTTTTTTGGACCGCCGCAGGGCGGCGGAATGAATAAAATACCTCGCGCATTTATCCCCGCAGCAAAGCTGCAGGGAATTTTGCGCTTTAATTAAAAAAAGTTAAAATAAAGGCAATGACTAATCAAGAAGTTTATCTTTCGGTGATAATTCCGACTTACAACGAAGAAAACAGGATCGGCAAAACCATTGATATTGTCGTCTCTTTTCTGCAAAAACAGGCTTACAGTTTTGAAATTATCGTAGTTTCGGGACACTCAACCGATCGCACTGCCGATATTGTAAAAGAAAAAATGAAAAGCATCGCCAATTTGACTATCATTGAACAGCTAAAAAAAACCGGCAAAGGTTCGGCGGTCGCCGAAGGCATGCTCGCGGCTCATGGCCGGATCAGGCTTTTTACTGATGCCGACAATTCCACCGATATAAGCCATTTTGAAAAAATGCGCACGTTTTTTGATCAGGGTTTTGAAACGGTTATCGCTTCGCGCGATCCGAAAGACGCGCCGGGCGCGACTCAAGCCTTGTCTCAAACCCGGATTAAAAGGCTTATGGGGAATCTCGGCAATCTTTTTATCCAGCTGGTCGCGGTTCGCGGCTTTTGGGACACTCAGTGCGGTTTCAAGGCTTTTCGCGATTTTGCGGCTGAAAAAATTTTTTCCCGACAAAAAATCCCGGGCTGGGGTTTTGACATTGAAGTTCTAGCTTTGGCCAGAAAGTCCGGCTACCGTATTGGCATTATTCCGGCTTATTGGATCAATGATCCTGAAAGTCGCGTCCGGTTTTCAACTTATTTTCAGGTGCTTTGGGAAACGGTTAAAATACGGCTGAATCTGCAACTTGGAAAATACCAAATATGAAAATTTCTAACGGGATGAAAACCAACCTAAAAAAAATCAGCAGTGTTCCGGAGTTTCGCCAGGACATGGTTTCCGGCGACTGGATTTTGGTAGCGCCCGGCCGGGCAAGGCGGCCGATTCCGAAAATCAGGAAAGAGGAGTCGGGCGGCGCTAAAAAAAACTGCCCTTTTGATAATTTAAAATTCCAAGAGAACCCTCCGGTTTTATGGCTGCCTCATCCCGACGCAGGAGATGCGCTCAAAGCCGAGAATCCCTTTAAAAATTGGTGGGTGGCGGTTTTGCCTAATAAATTTCCGGCTTTGGCGGCGCGCAAAAATAAAGTTTGCCCCGAGCCGGCAAAAAACGGTTTTTATTCAAGAATGGACGGCGTCGGCTTTCATGAAGTAATTATCACCCGCGGACACAAGCGCCGGATATCGGAAATGACCGCGGGCGAAGCGGCAGCGCTTATTGAAGTTTATCAGGAAAGATATCGCCAGCTCACGCGCCGGCAATGCGTGGAATATATTTTAATTTTTCATAATCAGGGTTGGAGCGCCGGTTCCTCTATTTTTCATCCCCATTCCCAATTGATTGCTTTGCCGGTTATTCCTCCGGATGTGTCAAAAAGTCTTGAAGGTTCCAGACTCTATTATCTTCAGAACCGAAAATGCGTTCATTGCGCCATGCTTGACTGGGAAAGATCCCAAAAAACCCGTTTAGTTTATGAAAATAAGTTTTTTGTTGTCGTTGAGCCTTATGCTCCGCGGGTCTCTTATGAAACCCGTATTTTTCCCAAGAGACATTCAGCCCGTTTTGAAGAAATTAACGAAAGCGAGCGCGCCGCTTTAGCTGACGTTCTCGGCGCAGGACTGCGAGCTTTGAAAAAAACGCTTGCTGATCCGGATTACAATTTTTTTATCCATACCGCTCCGGCCAAATCGAATTTTAACTCAAATTATTACCACTGGCATATTGAGATTTTGCCGCGGGTCGCGCTTTGGGCCGGCCTTGAGCTTGGAACCGGTATTGAGATTGTGTCGGTTTCGCCCGAGTCGGCAGCCGCAGAATTAAGAAAATATTTGAAATAAAATAAATATGATTTTTCAGCGGGAAATTTTAACAATTCTTTCGGGCGCGGCGCCGATATCGGAAGTAAGAGGAGCGATTCCTTTGGGAATGTTTTTTTTTGGGTTTTATCCGCTCAAAGCTTACAGCCTCGCAGTTTTAGGCAACGCGCTTCCAGTTCTTCCGATTCTGTTTTTTCTTGACCGCTTTTCGGTTTTTATGATGAAACGCTTTTATTTTTTCAATCGTTTTTTTACTTGGCTTTTTGATTATACCCGCAGGCGCCACGGCGACCATTTTCATTACTGGAAATGGGCGCCGCTTGCCCTTTTTGTTTTTGTGGCCATACCTTTGCCTTTGACCGGCGCCTGGAGCGGGGCCTTGGCCGCTTTTATTTTCGGCATATCTTTTTGGCGGGCGGCTCTCGCGATTTTTTTGGGGATTTTAGTTGCCGGCGCGATTGTGCTTGCTTTGACGCTTTTGGGAATTTTTACTTTTAATTCAGCTTATTTTTTATGACCAAGATTGTTATTGCCAACTGGAAGATGAATCCGGCCTCGGGGCTGCAAGCCAAGCGGCTTTTTAGTTCGGTTTTCAAAAAAACGAAAGAAATCAAGCGAGCCAAGATTATAATCGCTCCGCCGTTTATTTTTCTTCCTTTTTTCAAAAAAAAGAGCAATTTGGCTTTGGCCGGCCAAGATGTTTTCTGGTCAAATTCCGGAGCCTATACCGGCGAAATTTCGCCGGCAATGCTCAAGTCGCTCGGAGTCGGCTATGTCATTGTCGGCCATTCCGAAAGAAGAGAGCATTTGGGCGAGACTGACGAATTGATCAATAAAAAAGTCAAGGCGGCGCTTGGCGCCGGGCTTAAAGCCGTGCTTTGCGTCGGCGAGTCCGAACGCAGCGGTGAAAATTTTCATAATTTTGTCCGCGAAGAATTAAAAAAAGATCTTAAAGGCGTCAGCCGCCGGGCCGCCCGCAATCTGATAATCGCCTATGAGCCGATTTGGGCGATCAGCGGCAACAGGACCGTCAAGACGGACAAAATGGTCAGGCCGGGCGAACTATTTGAAATGATCACTTACATTCGCCGCTCGCTTCTGGATATTTTAGGCAAATCGGCCGCCTACCGGACGCCGATTTTGTACGGCGGATCGGTCGGGGCCGAAAGCGCCGCAGAGTTTTTGGGAGTCGGCGGCTTGGACGGATTTTTAGTGGGTCACGCCAGCCTTTCAGCCGAAGAATTTATCAGAATCGTAAAGGCAATTTAAAAATGATTTCAGGATTGCCGCCGATTCCCCGGAATTTAAAAAACAAAAAAGTCCTTTTGCGCGTTGATTTCAATGTTCCGATTGTCGGCGGGCGGGTTTTAGATGATTTTCGGCTGTCATCAACTTTGCCGGCGATCCGCATGCTTCAAAAAAAGGGAGCGAAAACTGTTTTAATTTCTCATTTGGAAAGCGACGGCGGTCAGCCCAGCCTTAAGGGTATCTGGCGGTTTTTAAGGCCCAAAATCAAAAATTTGCGTTTTTCAGAGGCGGTTTGCGGATCTCGCGCTGAAAAAGCCGCAAGCAATCTTAAGTCGGGCCAAGTTCTTTTGCTTGAAAATCTGCGCAAAAACCCGGGCGAAAAAAATAACAATCCGGCTTTTGCCAAAGCCTTGTCTAAACTCGGTGATATTTATATCAATGAGGCTTTCAGCGCCTCTCACCGGCGCCACGCTTCAATCGTCGGCATAACGCGGCATCTTCCGTCTTTTGCCGGCCCGCTTTTCAAATCCGAAATTAAAAATCTTTCGCTGGCTTTCCGGCCGCCGCATCCGTTTTTACTGATTGTCGGCGGCAACAAATTGGAAACCAAAACGCCTCTTTTGAAAAAATTTATTAAAAAAGCCGACAAGATTGTAATTGGCGGCGCGGTTGTCGTGCCTTTTCTTTTCAAGCGGATAAAGCAAAATTTTAGCCGGGACAAAATCGTCCGGCCGCGAGATTTGGTAATTTTAAGAGGGACAGAGAAAAAAAATATTAAAACTCCCGAGCTTTTAAAAGGGGATAAAGTTTACGATTTCGGGCCGGAAAGTCTTACCGAGATAGCCGAGATTGCTCAAAAAAGCCGGTTTATTTTATGGAACGGGCCACTGGGCTGCATTGAGGGCGGTTTTGACAGCGGCACAAAAGCGCTTGCCGACATTCTGGCGGGTAGCCGGGCCAAAACCATAGTCGGCGGCGGCGACACTGCCGCGTTTCTCTCCCGCCGCAAAATGATTGACAAATTTTCTTTTGTTTCAACCGGCGGCGGAGCAATGCTGGTTTTTCTGGCCGAGGGGACTTTATCGGGAATAGAAGCGTTAAAAATGAAAAAATGAAAAAAGTTTGGAAATTAGAAGAATCTTATCCCCGAAGTTTGGATAAAGAGTTTTCAGATTTTGACGAGTTGACGCGCCAGTTACTCTGGAGACGCGGCATCAAGACTTCTGGAGACGCCCAAAAATTTTTAAATCCGGATTACGGGAGCCTTTGCGATCCGTTTTTGATAAAAAACATGGACCGGGCGGTCGGGCGCGTTTTGGAGGCCGTCGCTAAAAAAGAAAAAATAATCATTTGCGGCGATTATGACGCCGACGGCGTTTGCTCTTCTTCCATTATCGCCGAGTTTTTCCGGACCGTTAATTATGAAAATTACGAAATTTATATTCCGGACCGCTTTAAAGAAGGCTACGGTTTTACCGATAAATCCGCGGATTTTGTTTTTAGCCGGCAAGCCAATTTGGTTTTAACCGTTGACAACGGCATCAGCAATTACGGCGAGATTGAGTCTGTCCAAAAAAAAGGAATTGACGTTGTCGTGCTTGATCACCATATTGTTCCTGAAAAAATTCCGCCGGCTTGGGCGGTGGTTGATCTTTATCAAAAAGGCGAAAAATATCCGTTTTTGGACTTTTGCGGGTCGGGACTGGCGTTTAAATTTATTTCGGCTCTTCTGGCTAAAGGTTCATTCGGGTTGGCTAATGGCTGGGAAAAGTGGCTTTTGGATCTGGTAGCCATAGGAACGGTTGCCGATAATGTGGCGCTTTTGGGCGAAAACCGGACAATGGTTTACTGGGGTTTGAAAGTTTTGGGGAAAAACCGGCGGCCGGGAATCCGGTCAATTGCCGCCAAGGCCGGCCTTAATCTTTCAAAAATAATTTCCGAAGACATTGCTTTTCTTCTTGCTCCGCGCATCAATGTCGCCGGCCGGCTGGATCACGCCACTTTGGCCGGTCAGCTCCTGCTGACCGAGTCGGCCGACGAGGCCGAATGGCTGGCCGGGCATCTTGAAGAAAAAAACAAAGAAAGAAAAGAAGCAATGGAAAAAATCGTTAAATTTATTCAAAGCGATCTTGCGGTCAAAGCCTTGCCTGAAGTCCTGGTTTACGGGAATCTAAATTGGCATCCCGGAGTTTTGGGCGCGGCCTGCTCGCGCCTGGCTGAAAGTTTTTCGCGGACAGTTGTTCTTTGGGGAAAGGGCGAATCTCGAGAAATCAAAGCTTCGGTCCGCGGCGACGGCCGGGTCAATGTTTTGGAACTTGTCAAAAAAGCCGGAGAGGAAATGTATAGCGATGCCGGAGGCCATCCGATGGCCGCCGGTTTCTCCATAAAAGAAGAATATCTGGATCAGCTTGAGAAAAGAATTTTGGACGCTTTTAAAAAAATGCCGCAAGAAGAAAATATTTACAGCCGGCTGGTTTTAGAAAAAGAACTTCTTCTGGATGAAGCAAGCAGAAAAATGGTTGAGATTATTTCCCGTTTTGAACCTTTCGGGCAGGGCAATCCGAAACCGGTTTTTTTGTTCAAAAATTTAAAGGTTGAAGGTGTTCGGACTTTCGGCAACGGCGGGCCGCATCTGGAGTTTACTTTTAAAAATTTGGCAAACGAAATTATTCCGGCGATCGGATTTTGGACTTCAAACGGAGTAAGTCCGGTAAACAAGGGGGATAAAATTGACTTGGCTGCCAGCCTGGAAATATCAAACTTTAAAAGTCGCGATGAATTGCGTTTAAGAATTGCGGATTTTAAAAAAGTATAAAATATGGATAATAAGATTATCATATATACTGATGGCGGTTCTCGCGGCAACCCCGGACCGGCGGCGGTTGGAGTCGTGGTTCAAGATGAAAAAGGAGCCGAAATCAAAAAATACGGAGAGTTTCTCGGAAGACGCACCAACAACGAAGCCGAATACGAAGCCGTGATTTTCGCTTTAAAGAAAATAAAACAGCTTTTTGGCAAAAAGGGGACTCAAAAAATGAATGTTGAAATCCGGCTTGATTCGGAACTGGTCGCCAATCAACTGGGCGCCAGATATAAAATTGAAGAAGAGCGGCTTTTTCCTCTTTTTATCAAAATTTGGAACTTAAAACAGGATTTCGGACAAATAAAGTTTATCCTGATTCCCCGCGAAAAAAACCGCGAAGCCGACCATATGGTCAATCAAGCTCTTGACCAAAAAGAGCAATCAGGGATGTTTTAACCTCTGAAATAGTCAAAAATCCCCCGATATTTATCGGGGGATTTTTGAGCTAGGTATATTTATTTCCTGTTTTTAAAAAAATAAACTTTTAAGAATGTTAATGATGCCGAATACGCCGAGCATAATCGTAAGTCCGACTAAACCCCAAATAATATGCTGTTTGCCGGTGGTGCGCGCTTCTTCGCTTCCGGCTTTGGCAATGAATTCCACAACGCCCCAGAGAAATATAAGTAATGCCAACCCAAAAATAACATAAATAAGAGGATTTATTACCTCGTTGAGAAATTTGGTCAATATTTCTTTTACCGGCTTTGCGTAAGCAACGCGCCCCAGCATAAGTAATGCTATCGTCAAAATTTTTATGATCAAGCCGTTCATATTTTAATTTGCGGGATATCCAACTTTTTCGGATTGTCAATGCCAAACGCTTTAATAACCAGATTCACAAGTCCCCAGACGCTTACAGCAAGGACAATCCCAATCAGACTATAAATCATAATATTGATGCCTTTTTTTCGTTTTTCTTCGCTATCCGCGCCAGTTACAAAAATAAATACACCCCAAAGAAATACCGCGCCTGTGATGGCTATTAAAACAGGAACAATACTTTTAATCGCAACGTTTATATCGCTTAGCAGTTTTTGGAAGGTTTGTGCAAATACCAAACTGGGCGCTGTAATATATAACAACGCCATTAACAGTGTTAACAGTGACGCAAAAAATTGAAGCCGTTCTTTTTTTACCACGCTGATTGAGTTGATTTCTTTATTTTACTGTGGGTAAATTAGTTGTGCCAAATCGGAGGCCCGCAAATATATTTATTATTCCCCAAACACTGAGAATCAAAATTATTCCGATTAAACTATACATTATAATTGATTTGCCTTCGGTTCGTTTTTCTTCATCAGCCGCATTAAAAACGAATGTTGCCGCGCCATAAAGAAAAATTAGCCCGGCGATGACAACAAGAGGCAACACTGCCGCATCAACAAGTCCCTTGATATAGTTCGTAAGTTCTGCAAAAGTATCGGTATTAGGAGTTGCAGCCAAAACAGTCAATGCCGGGAAAAGTAATCCGACTGAACCAGTAATAATTTTATAATATTTTTTCATTATTTTTTATTTTTATTTAATAATTTTTTTAATAATTTTATTTTAACGACCTTTTTATTTTTATAATCCTCCCGCAAACTCATTTAAGGCTGTTGCTATCGCCCAGGCGCCGACTATAAGCGCAGTGCCGATAATTGTCCAGAAAAAAGTAGTTTTGGCTTTGGTTATTTGCTCGGCGTTGCCTCTGGCGGTGACAAACAAAAATCCGGAATATATCAGGAAAATAGAGGCGATAGGAATTCCTACTGCAGTAATAGCTTTGGCAATCGTTTCAATTACCTGACCGAAGTTTTCGGCTTTTATTGGATTTTCAATCATTTGGGCGAGCGCCAGCTTGGCCGACGCTACTACCAGTATAGAAAAGTATGTTAATTTTGGCAAAATCGGCTTCATTTTGGTGTGGATAACTTCTATGGCAAAATTGTTCCGACCCTCAATCTCGGACACCCTCGGTTTCCGACGCTCGCTTCGCTCGCTGCCTTCCGACACGGAACAATTTTGTAAAGGTTAAACATGTTTTATTCTTATACAAACTAATTTGTGAATGAGTTTATTTTATATTAAATGTTGCAGGCTGGAAAATCATTTGTCAATGGATTCCATGTGACAGGCAGTTTTGCTCCGGTTATAAGATGAGCAAGAATAGTGCTTACAATCAGCCAAGCGCTCATAACTATGATAAAGCCGATAAGTATATTCCACAGCATTTGTTTGCCTTGTCCAAGGCGGCTTTCAGAGCCGCCGGCAGTCAGAATGACTATGCCCGCGGCCAAAATGCCGAGCGCCGCCAGCGGCGCGATAATATCTTTAATCAGAAAGTTTATTATAGTATTTGCCAAATTTATGAGATCGCAGGTGTTGCAGGGTTCTTGTCTTTCGCCGCCGCAGGGAACCAAACCCGCGGCCAGAGCCGGATTGAAAAATAAAAAGAAAAAAATAAAAATGAAAAACAGGGTTTTGTTTGCCATTTTAATCTGAAGACGGAATTAATGTGCTAAATTTTCTGGCGGCCTCGTCCGCGGCTTGATTTAAGTTTTTGGCGCCGGTCAGCGCCGCTTTGGCCGCATCCTGCCAGATGATTCGGGTGGCGGCCGGATCGGGGTCAAGCCAAGCACGGGAGCGGATGGCGGCCTCGTAAAAAATTTCAAACGCCGCCTCTTGCGGTTTTTCAGCCAGAAGGCTACGCAAAACCGGCGGTTTCAAAGAATTTTGAGCCAGAAGTTTTTGCTGATCGTAACTGGTCAGGTCAAATATAAGCGTCAATGCCGCGGCTGTGTTTTTGGATTGGCGCGAGACTGCCAGAGCCCAGGAGCGGGCAAAAGTCGCCTGAACCCGGCCGCCTCTAATCTGCGGAACTTCGCGAAGATTAAAATTGAGATGGGGGTTTTTGGCCAGAATTTTTTCCAAGTCCGAAGCGTAGCCGATGTGCATTGCCAGGCTCCCGGAACTGAAAGCCTCCAGCGCCTCGGGCATTGCCAGCGACCAGCTGAAAGTGTCTTTTCGCGGGTCGGCGAAACCGGCGAAAAACAAAAGCGCTTCTTCAGCCGGGCTTAAAGGGCCGTTTCCGCGTTCGCTAAAGACCGGTTTTAAAGTTTCAGGATCCGTAATTTTGTTTCCGGTTTGCAGCATCAGCATCGCCAAAATGTCTTTGGCGTTCTCAATATTTCCGAATTCGCCCATGGCCAAGCCGGCCTGCTTGATTTTCTGGCCGTCAACAATTTTTAATTTTTGGACTGCGTCCGGAAATTCGTCCCAGAAAGCCGGCATCCGGGCGAGTCCCGCGTTGGCCAAAAGGTCGCGATTCCAGTAAAGAACCAAAGGATCAACCTGCAAAGGCAGGCCTAAAATAGCGCCCGCGGAAACGTAAATTTCAGCCAAGTCCAAGAAATTATCGCGGAAAGTCCGCAAAGGATAAATTTGCGGGTCAATGGCCAGAATTTTGTCTTTTTGTTTTACGATTTGTTCCTGCGGAAGAATAAAAACATCCGGACCTTTGCCCGCAGCCAAAGCGTCAACAAGCTCGCCGATATAGGTTTTTTCTTTAAACTGGCGGTAATTTACTTTTAGGCTTTGGTGACGCTGGCTAAAATCAGCGAGCGCAGGATTCAGGACTTCTTGGGGAATCGTGCCCCAAAAATTAACTTCTCCGGCTTTGCCCGGAGGCGCGGTTTTAAAACCGGGCAAGATACCGGCAAAAATCAAAAGAGCCAAAACGGCTAAGATTATGGACGCGGCAACAATAATGATTTGGAGGTTATTCATGAAAAAGCGTTTAGCGTTTAGGGTTTAGTATAGAGCAAACCATAATGATTGTCGCCGGCTGAAAATTCTTTTTCCCGTTTAAATCCGGCTTCGGCCAAAAGTTTTTCAGTTTCTTCCTTTGTCACGACCATATCCGGACGCGGGCCGGATCCACCGGCCGAAGAAGACCATTCAATTATTGCCACTCGCCCGCCCGGCTTCAAAATCTTGAAAGCTTCTTCAAACATGATTTTTTTGTTTTTAGTCTGGAAAAGGATGTTGGAAACGATAACCGCGTCTGCAACTCCGGCGGCCAGCTGCGAGCCGCCTTTGACTTCAAGATCGGCCCAGAGAGCGGTGATATTTAAAAGGCGCTGTGATTTTGCTTTGGAGCGGACCAGTTCCAGCATGGATTTCTGGACATCAAGCGCCCAGACCCGGCCGCTCGGGCCGACCGCTCGGGCCGCCGGAATTGAATAAAAACCCGGCCCGGATCCGAAATCGGCGACCTGCATGCCCGGGTAAAGGCCTATTGATTTGATTATTTGTTCCGGATTTACAAACATGTAAGAGATGCGATTGTGTCTTTGCCGTCAAGTCTCATAATGCGCACGCCTTGGGTTGACCGGCCGAGCTGGGGAATACTGGCCAGAGCCGTGCGGATTATCTGGCCTTTTTGGGAAATGGCGATCAGCTCTTCAAGTTCGGGCGAGATGACTTTGGCTGAAACCGCCGCGCCGGTTTTTGGAGTGATTTTGGCGGCTTTGATGCCCGATCCGCCTCTTTTTTGGAGCCGGAAGTGCCGGACATTTGTTTTTTTGCCGAAGCCATTGGCGCTCATTACCAGCAGCCAGGCGTCTTTTTCTTTGGAAGCGATTACGTCGGCTCCGATCAGATCGTCGTTTTTGGCCAGGCGCATCGCTTTTACTCCGGCGGCGGTCCGGCCCATCGGCCGGACATCGGATTCTTTGAAGCGGATTGATTTTCCCTGTCTGGTGGCTAGGATCACGTGGTCGCCCTTTGAAGTAAGTCTGACCCACTTTAAAGAGTCTTCTTTTTTAAGCCGAAGCGCGATTATTCCCGAGCGGCGGACATCCTGAAAGTGGTCGGCGTCCACTTTTTTTATTATACCTTTTTGAGTGATCATAACCAAAAACAGCTTTTCTCCTTTTTTGGCTTTGGGCAGGGCCAGCGCCGAAGTTATTTCTTCCATTTGCCCGAGCGGCAGGAGATTGAAAATTGATTTTCCTTTGGAAATTCTTTTGCCTTCGGGAACGTCATACATTTTGGTTTTGTAAACTTTGCCGGCCGATGAAAAGAAAAGAAGATCGTCGTGAGTGTTGGCGGTCAGGAAAATCGTCACCATATCTTCTTCTTTGATTTCGGCTCCGACAAGCCCCTTGCCGCCCCGTTTTTGGGAGCGGTATTCTTCGGGATTGACCCTTTTGACATAGCCGCCTTTGGTCAGAATCATTACCGCTTCCTGTTCCGGGATCAGATCCTCAATTTTGATGGTTTTGACGCCCTCGGCCATTACTTTTGTTTTGCGTTCGTCGCCGTATTTCTTTTTTATTTCCAAGAGTTCGTTTTTGATGAAAGCCAGAATTTTTTTGGGGTCTTTCAGCAGAGTTTTAAGGTCGCCGGCCAGTTTTTGTTTTTCTTTCAGCTCGTCTGAAATTTTTTGCCGTTCCAAATTGGCCAGCGTCGCCAGCTTCATGTCTAAAATGGCGTTTGCTTGCCGTTCGGAAAGGCTGAATTTTTTTATAAGATTCGCCCGGGCGGCTTCGCGATTTTCGGAGTTTTTGATGGTTTTGATCACGGCGTCTATGTGATCCAGCGCTTTTTTAAGGCCTTCCAGAATATGAATTCTTTCTTCGGTGAGCTTCAGATTAAAGCGGGTCCGGCGCTCAACCACAATCCGGCGATGTTCAATGAATTTTTCCAGAAGATTTTTAAGCGAGAGCACCTGCGGCTGGATGCCGTCAACCAAAGCCAGCATGTTGAAGTGGTAAACCTTTTCAAGATCAGTGTGTTTGTAAAGGCTGTTTAAGATTTTTTGGGGGAAGGCGTCTTGTTTCAGATCAATTACTATTGACAGGCCTTCTTTATCCGATTCGTCGCGGACATCGCGCACGCCCTCAATTTTTTTCTCGCGGACCAGTTCGGCTATTTTGATAATCAATTCGGATTTGTTGACCTGATAGGGGATTGAAGCGATTGCTATCTGGAATTGGCCTTGTTTTTTTTCAATAATTTCCACTTCGCCGCGGCTGACCACTCCACCCCGGCCGGTGGCGTAGGCCTGATGGATGTCGTTTTTGTTGAAGATCAGTCCGCCGGTCGGGAAGTCCGGGCCTTGGACGAATTTGGTAAGGTCTTCGGTGGTCGCTTTCGGGTCGTCAATGAGATGAACGGTGGCGCCTACAACTTCGCTTAAATTATGCGGCGGGATATTGGTGGCCATTCCGACCGCGATGCCCAAAGAGCCGTTGAGCAGCAGCTGGGGAACGGCGGCCGGAAGAATTTTTGGCTCTTCTTTGACGCCGTCGTAATTGGGAACAAAGTCAACCGTGTCTTTTTCAATATCGCCCAGCATTTCAGCCGAAATCGGGCTCATCCTGGCTTCGGTATACCTCATTGCCGCCGGCGAATCCCCGTCTATTGAGTTGTGAACAAAAATACCATCTGCCAAAGCAAAATTATGGGTGATATCAATTGTGAGATCGTAAACATCCTCGCGTTCGTTTACCGGCTCAACACAAATAACTTTGTGGTTGCGGTTTAGTTCGTGCAAAACAAGATCTGGGTTTCCATTGTAATATTTTTTAATTCCGGTGTCCCAAGTTGTAGCCCGGCCATAGTCATAAATCTCTTTTCTCTCCTTTTCGTACAGCAACCTGCTCAAAGTTTTGCCCTTGTCTAATACGCCCTTGCAAATATTTAAGAATTTTAATTTACCGGTTTGATTAGTAATTCTTCTCTTATTTGAAGCGACAATTTTTTCGTGAAAAAGCTGCCGATACCGTGGATTTTGCCATAATCTTTTCAGCGTTTTGGTGGCTCGTAAGGAAAGTTCCAGTCTTCTTCCCGGATGGTTTTTAATGTATTCTTTGTTGATTTCGCTTAAGGAACGCCGCATACTCTCCCGATATTCAGGGTTTTGCCAATTTTTAAAGTTTCTTTCGGATAATTTTTGAGCATAATGAGCTCTATTTGCGGGATTAGCCCAAAACGCTTTTCGCCCCTCGGAAATTTTATGGCGGTACTCCGGATTTTTATGCTGACGAGCCGCCTGTTTATAGTGAATTTGCCAATGCTCTCCCCAATTTATTCTTTGTATATTGTCCGGGTTGTTGTTCAGTTTGTTGAAGTCGATATGATGACGCACGCGGCCCGCGCTTTTTAAATAATTTTTATGCGTAAGGTTATAATTATCTGTTAAATGATGCGCCGGAACCCACTTGCCGGTTTTGTTTTGATATATCAACAGATATCCTTCCCTTTTTAAACGGTCTTCTGCTGTTGAGAGTTTTTGATAAAACGGCATGAGCGATTTGCCGACTGAAAGATTTTTAGCTTCTTTATAAAGGCCGTTTTTCAGCATAAACAAGTGATTCGGCGTACACTTTACTTGGGCGCCATTGTCCAAAGTAACCCTTATCACTTCGGCATTTTTTATAGTCAAGCGCGGGTTTTTAATTTCGGCAATTGCAATAAGGCCCGAAGAATTAACTGTATATGTATAATTTTTCTTTCCTTTGTTGTGTTCTTTAACTAAATTTTCAAAACTTAAACTCCGACCATCAGTTAATAAAACCCTGGTATCTTTTGTAAAACACCCGAAATTACCCTGCCCGTCTATTAACGGGTATCGCAGACTCCAGGTCTGGGCCATCCGGGCGAGTGAATCGTAAATCGCCGCGTCGCCGTGGGGATGGTATTTGCCCATCACGTCTCCGACAATGGCGGCTGATTTGCGGTATTTCGTTCCCGAAGTCAGTCCCATTTCATGCATCGCGTAAAGAATCCGGCGATGGACCGGTTTCAGTCCGTCGCGCACATCCGGCAGTGCCCGGGCGACAATAACCGACATGGCGTAATCCAAATAAGACTCGCGCATTTCTTTGACGATGTCTCTCGGCTCTATTTGATTTTTATTTTGTTCAGTCAAGTTTCAATAAAATAAAATATAAATCTAAGGTTTTAATTTTTGAAGCCGGTCTTTTAAATTTTTGGCGCTTTCGCCGGCGATTCCCCATAAGAGTTTCAGCGGCTCGCTGATTTTTGGGTACTGCTCGCCCTGACTTTTGTTTTCTTTTGAAAAACCGTAGCGCATTGTCTGAATCCAGACCAGAATTATAACGGCCATGACGATGAAAACAGTTGCAATCAGAATTTTAATTTTGGACGCCTCGGGCTTTTTCTGCAATTTTTCTATTTGTTCCAGAAATTCCATGTTTAATTTACGGCCGGACTCAAAACAGATACGATTGTTTTATTTTCCGGCAAATCTTTTTTTTTCAGGGTCAGCTTGTTTTCGGGCTTGGCTCCGCTTTGCCCGATTTCTTTTAAAAAATCATTCAGCTCTTTTTTTTCATAATGCATCGGAATAATCAGGCGCGGTTCAATTTGACTGG
>JBBTTU010000026.1:0-14536 GCA_038064075.1 Patescibacteria group bacterium | reverse complement strand
GCTATTTTGACCGCAGTTTCGGGTCCGATGACGTCTTTGCCGCCGATCGGCAGAAAAAGAATGTCTATCCGGCCCAAAGCCTCGCGGGTTTCGGGCCTTAATTCCGCTTCTCCGAAGTCGCCCATATGGCAAAGCCGCATTTCTTCCAGACTGACCGTATATATGGTGCTGGAACCCAATTTTTTTCCGGATTGGTCGTCGTGCCGAGACAAAATGCCTTCAATGTCGGCTTGGCCTATTTCGTATTCGCCCGGGCTTGAAATTTTGATAGGCTCTTTGCCTTCTTTGGCCGAGATAGCTTCGTAGCCGTTATGGTTGTCGTGGTCGTGGCTGATTAAAACGCCGTCGGCCTGAAACCGCGGCGATTTTAAAGCCGATTTTTTGGACGGCGGGTCAAAAGCCAGAACAAATTCGCCGGAACTTACCTTAAAGCACGAAAGGCCGTAATAAGTGATAATCATTATTCTTGATTATATCTTTTTTTTGGCTTTTAGTCGAGCGCTTAAATATAGATGCAGGTTCGTCTTTTTGTCATTCAATTTGTTGATTTTGCTTCAGTTTCGTTTGGATTTCAGCTTGATTTCATTGACGCTCTCATCTCTAAGCTCATTATTTTTTATTTTTTGCGCCGCCGATAATAACCGGTCTTTGTGTTCGTCGCTGACATTAATTTTATTCTTGCGGCAATAATTCAAAAAATCGGTGATAAACATAGAACGCCAGCCATCGGTTATTGGAGTGTCGCGCCGCAAGACATTTAAGTAGATATCAAGCGCTTTTTGGCGTTCTCCGGTTTGAGCGTAAATATTTTCAAGCTTACGAACCGTATCAATCAACATATGAAAATCAAAAGCTTTTGGATTATCTAACATTTCCAAAGCTTTCTGATACATATTGCCGGCGGCGTTAAAGTTGCCTTCTTGTTCGCATATTTGACCAATTTCATAAAAATAGGACATAGCGTTTTGCTGGTCGTAACGCTCGGCGGCTTGAAAATACTCGTTTTTTAACAACATTTTAGCTTCATCGGCTTTATCGCCTTTTTGTCGCCCGACTAAATAATCATAAGTTGTTAAAAACAGGCGATACGAATCGCTGTTCGCCAGCTGCCCCTCTTCATAAAATCCTTGGTCAACGATGTGTTGTTTCATTTGTTCAAGCGCTTTTTTTCCTGCGCTGAAGTTCTGGTCGCGTTCGGTAGCCAAGTTATAATAATAAAAAACTAAGCGCTTGTTTGCCATCTGTCTTTCGGCTGAATAAAGGTCGTAATTTTCGGCAAAAAATTTATAAATCTGAGTTATTTCTTCCGAGCTAAAGACATTTTTTTCTTGGCTGATTATTTCAACATAGCTTGCCTCCACATTTCTTTCTTTTTCAGCGCCCGGCGTGATTTCCAAATCGTCATTAAATCTTTCATTTTGGTCATCCCAAGTGGCGTCAATATAGCTTAAGTTCAGTCTCGGATTTCCTTTCTTATCAATAGATTTGCCGAATATCACATTAATGCCGTGCATTATGCTTTCAAGGCCCAATTCTTCTATTTTTACATTGTTTAAATGTTTTAAGTTATACATTTCCTTCAAATTATCGCTGACCGTTTCTATACAGGCGGAATAATGCCGGCAAACTCCTTTCTTGTATTTCATCATCATTTTGTCAAGCGGCATATTGTTGATTAAATCGTTTTCTTTTTGAGCGTCTTTGCTGAATTTTTTTACAGCTAAATAATCATATGTCAAATTATCTTCAACCAGTTTGGAACTGATTAAAAGCCATTCGTCCACTTTCATATTTTTTTTGTCAATTGATCTGCCAGTCTTGGATTTAAATTCTTTAACGATGCGGTTTACTTCCCGGTCTATGAATTTTTGAAACGCTCTCGGATTTTCAATGTCGTAATTCACTCCGTTCATTTTAAACTCCGCGCCGAAAAGGTAATCAAGCGGTTCGTTTTTTACCGGGACGGCCGGGACTATGTTTTTTATTTCAGAAATTTTTACGCTGCTGATTTGAACGCCGTTGACTTTGATGTTTAATTTGTCGTCGGTTTCCGATATTTCCAGCTCTTCGGCTTGAGCTTCTTCAAAAGGATTTAAAGCCGCCAGACCTATCGCCAATAAGGCGGCGCCGTAAGCCGCTTTCGGCAACAATTTGCTTTGAGCTATTTTATCAACAAAACGAGACAATTTTTCGTTTCTAAGCTTTTCTTTAATATCCTTTACGATTTTTTCTTGCCAGCCGGCCAATTTTTTCTCGGCTCGCTGCGCGGCTTTTTGAGCCAACTCTCCATAGCCGGCCGGTTTTGAGAATTGATCAATTGTTTTTCGTATTTCCTGCAAATTATATCCCGATTTCAAAGGAGGCAAATCAAGTTTATCCAAAGTCTCGTTGATGGCTGATACGCTCGCTACGACTTTACCTGTTTCAACGGGAGAAAAAAGCGGCTCTATGTTTTTTGGCTCCGGTTCATCTTTGTTTAAGAAATAATCTTTGACCAGTTGATTAAGCCTTATTGACTGGGCGGGAATGTTAAGGAGTTCATCTTGCAATTCCTCTTGGGTCAACTTATTTTTTTCCTGCAATCTGATTATGGTGGTGTTTAACTCCTGTTTAATTTTTTGTATTTCATCCCGCAGAAAATTATATTCATTCAATATCCTCTTGTTTATTTCAGAATCCAGCAAACTGTCCACTACGGCGATTAAATTCTTAAATTTTTCGCTGATTAAATCAGCCGGACTTTCTTTTTCCGCCGGTTTCTCGCCGGTTTTCGCCATATCTGCGGCATTTTCGGATGTTTCCTTGATTTCGTCCAAATTATTTGGTTTTTCTTTATTTTCGGCTGACATAAATAATATTATTATCGCAATTTTTTCAGGAAAATTCAAATAAACGTTTTTCAGGCGGTCTCTTTGCTTTTTTGGCGATAAATTATATAATCTTTGCTATGACTGAAAAAAACGATAAGACTGGCGAGAATGGCGTTTTAAGCGTTAAAGACTTGGATTTTGCGGCCAAAAGGCCAACTTCTTTAATGGAATACCTTTTAAAAAGCGTGGTTTTGGCTTCGCCGAAAATCGGGGATTTTGCGGAAGGGACCGTTATCAACCGGAGAAAAGGAGCCATATTTGTTGATCTTGGGCCGGCCGGAACCGGGATCATTTACGGCCGCGAGTTGATTCAGGCCAAAGACATGCTGCAAAATATCAGGATTGGCGACCGGATTACCGCTAAAATTGTTGAGCTTGAAAATGAGAACGGCTATGTTGAACTTTCGCTCAAAGAAGCCGGACAGGAGATTATTTGGCACGAGGCCCGGGAACTGGCCGAAAAGAAAACTCCGCTTGAACTTAAAGTCAAAAAAGCCAACAAAGGCGGGCTGGTTTTGGAATGGGAAGGCATTGAAGGTTTTTTGCCGGCCTCGCAGCTTCGCACCATTCATTATCCCCGGATTGAGGACGGCGACAAAGATAAAATTTTGGAAGAGCTGAAAAAATTAGTCGGCCAGCCTTTAAATGTCGTTATCATCGCGGCCGATCAAGACGAGGGGAAACTGATCTTTTCCGAAAAAGAAACCCAAACCGAGGAATTAAAAGAAGTTCTTTCCAAATATAAGGTCGGCCAGATTATTGAAGGAGATGTAACCGGCGTGGTTGATTTCGGGGTTTTCGTCAAAATAGAAGAGGGTTTGGAGGGCTTGGCTCATATTTCGGAGCTGTCATGGTCGCTGGTTGAGGACCCGCGTTCTCTTTTTAAAGTCGGTCAGAAAATCAAAGCAAAAATCATCGCGGTTGAAGGCGGCAAAATTTCTCTTTCCGTCAAAGCCTTGGAATCGGATCCATGGGAAAAAGCCAAAGAGAAGTACAAAAAAGGGGATATTGTCCAAGGAGTGGTTATCCGCATCAGCCGCTACGGGGCGTTGGCGGCGATTGAAGAAGGAGTGGCCGGACTCGCCCATATTTCCGAGTTTGGTTCGGAAAAAGCGATCAGCGAAAAACTTGAATTGGGCAAAACCTATCCGTTTCAGATTACCTTTTTTGAACCCGGCGAGCGCCGCCTGACTTTGGTTTATGTCGGCGACGAAGCCAAAACTTCAAATTAAATCGGTAATGTCCGCGGCCATTTGGCGGTTTTTAAAAAGTGAAGCGGTATTTGGTTTTGAAAAGCTTTCGCAGGCGCGCCAAGATTGGTCTCCGCCGGCGGCGGAGTTGGCGCGCCGAGAGTGCAGGTCGGCGCGGCTCGCCGGAAGCCGCGAACGACCGGTTTGAAAAATCAAATGCCGCTGAACTAAAAACCGCCAAATGCAAGTTTAAATCAAAGCTACCTCTATTTTTTTGAAAATTTTTTGAAGCTCTTTCAATTCGGACGGTTTGAAATCTGAAAGCAAAAATTTCGGGATTTCTTTTTGCGGCGGTTTTTTCTTCGGCGCTACGCCGATTCTTATCCGCCAAAAATCTTTGGTTTTCAGCGTCCGGATTATAGATTCAACTCCTTTGTGGCCGCCCGAGCCCCGTCCGAATGAAATTTTCAATTTGCCAAGCGGCAGATCAATATCGTCGTGAATTATTGTCAGATTTTTAGGCGGCAATCCTTTAACCGCCTTGCTGGAATGATTCATAAAGGTTTCCGGCAGGAGCAGAAGGAATTTTTCATCTTTGATTTTTTTATCGGCAATCAGCGACTGGTATTTTTTGGAAAATTCAAATTCCGGAAAATCATTTTTCCGGGCAAAATATTGGGCAGCCATCCGGCCGGCGTTGTGCCGGGTCTGGTGGTATTCTTTTCCGGGATTGCCAAGGCCGATGATTATTTTCATTATTTCTTGATTTTAGCATAAAAAAGTGTTATTTTTAAAATAATGAATCTAAAATCTTTTTTTAGCGGAGTTTGGGATATCGTTAAATTCGGATTAGTGGTTTTAATTATTGTTTTCCCGATCCGGATGTATGTCGCCCAGCCGTTTATCGTTTCGGGCGAGTCAATGGCGCCGACCTTTGAATCCGGCGATTATCTGATTATTGACGAATTAACTTATAATTTTATCCGCGAGCCGCAAAAAGGCGAAGTCATAGTTTTTCGCTATCCCCAGGATCCTTCAAAATTTTTTATCAAGCGCGTTGTCGGTCTGCCCGGAGAAGAACTTAACGTTGACAGACGGGAGTGGAAGCTCGGGCCGGATGAATATTTTGTTGTCGGCGACAACACCAAATCCAGCCTTGACTCTCGTTATTGGGGCCCTCTTCCAAGAAAAAACATTATTGGCCGGACTTTGCTCCGGCTTTGGCCGCCGACCGCGTTTGCTTACATACCCGGCAAGGCGGAACCGGCAGCCAGCCTTTGGTAACTAATTTTAGAAATATGTCTAAAAAATTATCAAAAAAAGATTTATTGCAGACGCCGAAAGGCACAGCCGACATTTTGCCTCATGATGTTTTGCGTTGGGAAGCGGTTGAAAGTAAAGCCGCCGAAATCGCCCGGTTTTACGGTTTTCAGCCGATGCGCACGCCCCACATTGAACATGCCGAACTTTTTCTGCCGACGCTCGGCGAAACTTCGGACATAGTTGAAAAACAAATGTATTCATTCCGGACCCGCGGCGGCGACCAGCTGGTTTTGCGTCCGGAGTGGACGGTCCCGGCGGTTCGGGCTTATTTTGAGCACGGTATGCAGGCCTGGCCGCAGCCGGTAATGCTGTATCAGGCCGGATCGTTTTTCCGCCACGAATCGCCCCAGCGCGGGAGGTGGCGCGAATTCGGACAATTTGACCTTGAAATTCTCGGCGAGGAAACCGCTATTGCCGATGCTTTGATTATCCGGGTTTTGAGCCTGATTTTTGAAGAACTGGGATTAAAAAATTTTTTAATCCATCTCAACAGCCTTGGCGACAAAGAATGCCGGCCGGAGTACCGCCGGGAACTGGCCTCTTATTACCGGCGAAAATTTAATTCTCTTTGCAAAGACTGCAAAAGAAGGCTGAAGACCAATCCTTTGCGCCTGCTTGACTGCAAAGAGCCGATCTGCGGCGAACTTAAAGCCGAGGCGCCCAAGATGATTGATTTTGCCTGCGAGGCCTGCCGCGGGCACTTTAAAGGCCTTTTGGAATTTTTAGACGATATGAAAGTTCCTTATTTTCTTGATCCTTATCTGGTGCGCGGCCTTGATTATTATTCCCGCACTGTTTTTGAGATTTTTGTCAAGGAACCGGCCGAAACCCCAAATAATCCGGCTGAATCCGGAAAAGACGGCGGTTTAAATCCGGAGAAAAAAATCCAGCCTATTGCCATAGCGTCAGGAGGACGCTATGATTATTTAGCCGAAAGTCTTGGCCAGAAAGCGGTTTTTGGAGTCGGCGGCGCAATCGGGCTTGATCGCCTGCTTGACGCTTTTAAAATCAGTCAAACCAAAATTTTAAAAGAAAAAAAGCCCAATCTTTTTTTAATTCAGTTGGGAATCCAAGGCAAAAAAAAGAGTTTGATTTTATTTGAAATTCTGCGCCGGGCCAAATTCAATATCGGACAATCTTTGGCCAAAGACAACCTGCGCGCCCAATTGCAGTCGGCTGACAAAGCTGGAGCGTCCGTTGTTTTGATTATCGGACAAAAAGAAGCTATGGATGGAACGATAATTGTCCGCGATATGTCTGCCGGAACCCAAGAAACCGTTTTGGAGGCTAAAATTATTGATTATTTAAAGAAAAAGCTTTCGCCAAAGGCGAATCCGCATCGGGCGGGGGAAAATAAAAATGTCTGAATGCATTTTTTGCCAGATCGCCGATAAAAAAAAGCCGGCTGACATTCTTTTTGAAAATAAAGAGTTAGTTGTTTTAAAGGACATCAATCCCAAGGCAAGAATTCATTTTTTAATTGTGCCTAAAAAGCATATTTCTTCCGTTCAGGAAATGAAAGAAGGCGATCGCGAATTATTCGGAAGTTTGATTCTGGCCGCCCGCGATCAGGCCAGAAATGAAAATTTGACCGGTTATAAATTGCTTTTTAATGTCGGTCGGGACGCCGGACAAATCATTGAGCATGTCCATCTTCATTTATTAGCAGATTAAAATTTAAAATTATGGTAGAAATCAAACGACATGAAAATGAAAGCGTGCTGTCGGCTCTAAGGCGCTTTACCAAAAGGGTTCAGCAATCCGGCGTTTTGGTTGAAGTTCGAAAACGCCGCTTTCAAGAACGGCAGCAATCGGATTATAAAAAAAGAAAAAAAGCTCTGGTGCGCATCAAGCGCCATGAGACTATGGAGAAAATGCGCAAACTTGGTAAAATTTAAATTATCCGGCATTATTTATGTTGAAAGATAAAATTGAAAGTGATCTTAAAGCGGCGCTTAAAAGCGGCGACAGCCTTAAAGTTTCGGTTCTGCGCATGGCTTTGGCCGCAATTCTCAACAAAACCATCGCGCTTGTAAAAAAAGACGTCGGTTTGGAAGACCAGGAAATTCTTGAAGTCCTGCAGTCTGAGCTTAAAAAAAGAAAGGACGCTCAAGATCAATTTAATCTCGGCGGCCGCAAAGATCTGGCCGCCAAAGAAGAAAAAGAAGCTGAAATTTTGCGGGCCTATTTGCCGCCGGATTTTTCACAGGAAGAATTGGAAAGAATTGTCGCCGAAAGCATCCGCGAAGTCGGCGCCAGGGGCCAACAGGATTTCGGCAAAGCGATGAAACAGGCAATGTCAATTTTGAAAGGACGGGTTGAAGGCAATCGGGTGGCCGAAGCGGTCAAAAAAGCTTTGGCGCAATGATCCGGCAAATTACAAAAATCAGGCCGCCGCGGCTTTCCTGGCAAAAAATTAAAAATAAAATACTTTCGCCCGATTACAATCTCAGTTTGGTTTTTGCCGACAGCCGGCTGATGGCCAAACTGAATCGGATTAATCGCGGAAAATCACAACCCACTAATGTTTTGGCTTTTGAGCTTGAATCAAATCGCGGCGAGATTTTTTTAAATACGGGTTTAATCAGAAAAGAAGCTGAAAATACAGGAATAAGTTTTAAAAAACACACATTTTATTTATATATTCACGCATTGCTTCATTTAAAAGGCTTTGGGCATAAAAATGAGACCGAAGAAAAGATTATGAAAAAAGAAGAAAAAAAATGGCTAAAAATGTCGTTTTAGGAGTTGATTTCGGCAGCTGCAGCGTTGTCAGCGTCATTGCCGGCTGGGAAAACGGCAAAGGGATGCGCGTCTTGGGCTTAGGCACGGCGGCGTCCGAAGGCGTAAGGCGCGGACAAATTATTGATGTTGAAGCCGCGGCCAGAAGTCTTCGTTCTTCTCTTGATATTGCCGAGAAAAAAGCGAATCTCCGCATGAATTCCGGATTTTTTACAATCGGCGGAATCGGTTTGGGAGCCGCGCGGGCCAAGGGAGCGGTCGCGGTGTCGCGGGCCAATAACGAAATTTCAGAACATGATGTCCGCCGGGCGCTGGACGCCTGCCAGTCAAATTTGGAGCCGATGGCCAATCGCGAAATTCTGCACAGCATCCCGCTTACGTTTACTGTTGATGGGAATTTATCCAGCTTGAATCCGGTCGGCATGAGCGGAATCCGTCTTGAATGCGAATCTTTTTTTATTACGGCAATCAATAAAGACGTCCGAAACATTGTCCGGACCGCGGAACTGGCCGGTTTGACAGTTGAAGACGTGGTGGCCGCTCCGATGGCCGCGGCCCGGGCGGTTTTATCCAAGCGGCATAAGGAAGTCGGATGCATGCTGATGGATTTGGGAGCGGCAACTTCAACTTTGATTATTTTTGAAGAAGGTTCTCCGATTTCTTTGGAAGTTTTGCCTTTCGGTTCAGGCAGTATCACCAATGATTTAGCCATTGGTTTTAAAATCAGTCTGGACGAAGCCGAAGAAATGAAAAAATCTTTTTTGGCTTCGGCAACCGCAAAAAAGCAGCTGGTTGAAATTATATCAGCCAGACTCTCGGACATTTTTGAATTGACCAATAAACATCTTAAAAGAATTGACCGGCTGCGCCTTTTGCCGGCCGGAGTTGTTTTGACCGGAGGCGGGTCGGCTTTTTCCGATTTGGCCGTTTTTGCCAAAGATTATTTGGGTCTTCCGGCCCAGACCGGCTCTTTGGAAGAAATTGTTTTGCCGGACGGGATGACTGGCGGCCAATGGTCCGCGGCAATCGGACTTTGTCTTATGGTTTTTGATTCAATCAAGGGCCGTCCTGAAATCGGTTTTGAATTGACGCGCAAGACCGGCAATATTCTTTTGAGATGGCTTAAATCATTATTGCCTTAAAGTCAAGGTTGCCGCTATCAGCTAAAAATTATAAGCTAAAAGCTATTATGTCTCCTCAAATTAAACCGGATGTGGAAACTTTTGCCAGAGTCAAGGTAATCGGCGTCGGCGGATCGGGTTTGAACGCCGTTGATCATATGATTCGCTGCAAAGTTAAAGGAGTTGATTTTATTGGCATTAATACCGATGCCCAAGATTTGCATCACAGTTTGATGTCCAAAAAGTTGCATATCGGACGCAATACCACCCGGGGTTTGGGCGCGGGCATGGATCCGGATCTCGGTCGGCAAGCCGCCGAAGAAAACAAATCCGAAATTCAGGATTTGGTCAAAGGCGCCGACATAGTTTTTATCACCTGCGGATTTGGCGGAGGAACCGGAACCGGAGCCGGACCGGTTGTGGCCGGCATTGCCAAAGAAGCCGGCATTCTGACTATTGCGGTTATTACCAAACCGTTTGCTTTTGAGGGAGCGAAGCGTTCTCAGATTGCCGAAGAAGGCATTTTGAAATTAAAAGACAATGTGGATGCGATGATTGTTATTCCCAATGAAAGACTTTTGGCCTTGGTTGATAAAAATACGCCTTTTCTTTCGGCTTTTGCGATGTGCGACGATGTTTTGCGTCAGGCCGTTCAGGGAATATCCGACCTTATCACCACTCCCGGCATAATTAATGTTGATTTTTCGGATGTCAGGGCCATTGTGTCCAATTCCGGATCGGCTTTGATGGGCATTGGCCGGGCGTCGGGTGAAAAAAGAGCCGAAGACGCGGCTCGCCAAGCCATTAATTCGCCGCTTTTGGATATGTCAATTGACGGAGCCCGCGGGGTTCTGTTCGCCGTTGCCGGCGGCGACGACATGACGATGTGGGAAATTCAGGAAGCGGCGCGGATTATTACCGAAGCCATTGATCCTGAAGCCAAGATAATTTTTGGAGCGTTTCGCGACGAGCGTCTGAAGAAAAACGAGCTGCAGCTTACCGTCATTGCTTCCGGTTTTCCTTCCGAAGGCCGGATCAGGAAACTGTTTCAAAACGATAAAAACGGGCCGAATCAGGGCCTGAACAATAAAAAAGAAAATAGTCCCGAAGAAGACTGGGAAGCTGTTCCGGCTTTCCTGCGCCGGGCCAAAAAATAGCGGATGAATTTGAAATTTGATTTGCCGACTTTTCCACAGGGTGCGGTTTTTTTGGTTTGCGTTATAATAAGTTTCTCAGACTTCTGAAAAGGATTAACATTGTTTTTAGTTTTTATTTTTAATTTTGAATTTTATTCATGCCTCAATTGCAAATGAGGGCTCATAAAGGATCTATTTTAAAAGCCACGGAAGCGGTTTTGAAAGAAGTAAAGAAACGCGATGGCCGCGTTGTGCCGTTTGACGTTTCACGCATTGTCAGAGCCGTTACCCTCGCAATGGAAGCGGTCGGAGAAGGGGATTTAAAAAATGATCCTTTCAGAGTGGCCGAATCGGTTGTAAAAGAATTGCAGAAAAAGTATTCTTCCGGCGGCATTCCCGACATTGAAGCCATTCAGGATATCACCGAACAGCAGCTTATTTTGATGGATTTTCCGAAAACCGCCAAAGCCTATATCTTATATCGCCATAAAAGAGCCGAACTGCGCGAAAAAAGGAAAAAAGTGCCGTCCGGTCTCAAAAAACTGGTCCGCGAAAGCAAAAAATTTTTCCGCAATCCGCTGTCCGAATTCATTTATTACCGCAGTTATTCGCGCTGGATTGAAGAAGAAGGCCGGCGTGAAACCTGGATTGAAACCGTTGACCGCTACATGAATTTCATGAAAAAGAATTTGGGCAGGGCTTTGACCGATGAAGAATTTCAGGAAATCAGAACGGCAATTTTAAATCAGGGAGTAATGCCGTCAATGCGCCTGATGTGGTCGGCCGGCAAAGCGGCTGAATCAACCAATGTCGCCGCCTACAACTGTTCTTACATCGCGCCGACCAAAATAGAGGATTTTGCCGAGATAATGTACATTTCAATGTGCGGAGCCGGCGTCGGCTTTTCAATTGAATCCCAGACCGCCCAGCAGCTGCCTCAGATTAAAAGTCAGGCCGGCGAAAAATTGCCGACCCATGTTATCAGAGACAGCAAAGAAGGCTGGTGCGACGCGTTGAAATTGGGGTTTAAAACATGGTTTTCAGGCCGGGATATAGATTTTGATTTTTCCAAACTCCGGCCTGAAGGCGCGAGACTGAAAATAATGGGTGGAAGATCGTCAGGCCCCGAGCCGCTGCGCGATCTTATGGATTTTACCCGCAAAAAAATTTTGTCCCGTCAGGGCCGGCGGCTTTCAAATTTGGACGTTCACGACATAATTTGCAAGATCGGCGACATTGTCGTTTCGGGCGGAGTCCGGCGCAGCGCTTTGATTTCTTTGTCCGATCTTGACGACATTGAGATGCGCGACGCCAAAAACGGCCAATTTTATATTAAAGATCCGCAAAGGATGCTGGCTAATAATTCGGCGGTTTACAACGAAAAGCCGTCAGCGGTTCAATTTATGGAAGAATGGCTGGCTTTGGCTAAAAGCGGAACCGGCGAACGGGGTATTTTCAACCGCGGCGGCTTGAAACATCAGCTGCCGGCGCGGCGCTGGAAAATTTTCAAAGAAGATGCCGCAACCGCCGGCACCAATCCTTGTGGAGAAATAATCCTGAAAAACCGCGAATTCTGCAATTTATCCGAGATTGTGGCGAGAACCGAAGATACCGAAGAATCTCTTTTAAAAAAAGTCAGGCTGGCGGCTATTTTAGGAACTTACCAGTCAACTTTGACTGATTTTCCGTATCTTTCCAAAGAATGGCAGAGACACTGCAATGAAGAGAGGCTTTTGGGCGTTTCAATTACCGGCCAGTGGGATTCGGCCGCGGTCCGCAATCCTGAAATTTTAAGTAAACTCCGCGATGAAGCAATCCGGGTTAACCGCGAATACGCGGCCAGATTCGGAATCGCTCCATCGGCGGCAATCACCTGCGTCAAGCCGTCAGGCACTGTTTCGCAATTGACTGACGCGGCATCGGGCATGCATCCCCGTCACTCCCAATATTATATCCGGCGGGTCCGGATTTCAGCCACTGACGGTCTTTTTCAGATGCTTAAAGACCAGAAAATCCCATACAAATCGGAAGTCGGGCAGAATATCGGCTCGGCAACGACTTATGTCATTGAATTTCCGGTCAAGTCGCCAAAAGGCGCCATTTTGCGCGACGGCTTAAAAGCCATTGATCAGCTGGAACACTGGAAAATGATCAAGGAAAATTATACTGAACACAATCCTTCGGTGACTATTTCGGTTGGCGAGAACGAATGGCTGGATACGGCTCATTGGCTTTACCGGAATTGGGATATTTTGGGCGGACTTTCCTTTTTGCCGCGCGAAGAAAATGTCTATCAGCTGGCGCCTTATGAGGCAATAACAAAGGAGCGTTATGAAGAAATGAAAGTCAATTTTCCCGATGTTGATTTTTCTCAAGTAGTTCTCTATGAAAAAGACGACACCACCGAAGGCGCCAAAGAGCTGGCTTGCGTTTCAGGCGTCTGCGATATAATACAGTAACGTTGGTTGCAAAATAAATTTTTGCAACACTCATAATACAGTAATATTTAACTTCAATGTTTTTTGTCATTACCGGCGGCGGAAAAGGCAAGACCACTTCTGCTTTGGGTCAAGGAGTCAGGTCCTGCGGCTCGGGCAAACGGGTTTTGATGATTCAATTTATCAAAGGTCCGTGGAAGTCGGGTGAAGACAATCCGCGAGTTTGGCCGCCGGGTTTTGAATTAAGAAAAAGAGGGTTGGGATTTGTCGGGCAAACAAGCGATAAAATCCCGCGCCAAAAACACATCGCCGCCGCCCAAAAAGCTTTGGATGAAGCATTTCAAGAAATTGATTCCGGCCAGTGGAATATGATTATTTTGGATGAAATCAATGTCGCTCTTGATCTGGGTTTGATAAAACTGGATCAAGCGCTCAAATGCGTCGGGGCGGCTGAAAATAAAAAAATTGATCTTATATTTACCGGGCGCGTTGCTCCCAAAGAAATTATTGAAAAAGCCGATGTTGTAAGCGAAATCCGCGATATCAAGCACGTTTTTCAAAAAGGAATTAAAGCTCGCAAAGGATTTGATTATTAAAACTATATTTCACGACAATTTTCAAAAACAACCCCGCCACACGGCGGGGTTGTTCTGCGGCTGTAAGCCGAATTCTGTATCGGAATTAAATAATCCCGACCATGGTCATTTATCTGTCCGCTTTGTTGCCAAAGCGGATCAAGCGGCTCAAACCGATGCGAAGCATCGGAGTACGGCCTTGCACCGGGTTGGGTTTTCAATCCCGCGGCCTTGCGACAGCGGGACGTGCGCTCTTACCGCACGATTTCACCTTTACTCGCCTGCCCTTTAGGGGCAGGCGGGCCGTATATTTTCTGTTGCACTATCCGTCCTTTGGAAATTTCTTTCCAAAAGCGCGGGAGTTACCCGCAACCCGCTTCTCCGATCAAATCGGAGGGTGTTCGGACTTTCCTCCCGGTCTAAAGCTTGCGCGTTTAGGCCGGGCGACCACGCGCCGCAGTGTTTTAATTATGTTCTTTTATCTGATTTTGTCAACCCTGTTAGGGGTAATGCACACACACATATGGCGGTTTTTAGTTCAGCGGTATTTGATTTTTCAAACCGGCAGTTCGCCGCTCCTGCGGGCCAGATGCAGGCGCTTTTGCGAAGCAAAACGCCCCATCTCCGGCGCCTGCCTGCACTCTCGGCGAAAAATTCGCCCCTAATGCTTGCGGCATAAAAAACAAGGGGCGAAGCCAATCTTTTTCGCCTGCGAGAGCTTTTTAAAATTAAATACCGCTTCACTTTTTAAAAACCGCCAAATGTGTGTGCTTAAAACAGTTAGAAGTTCAAATTTTATTAATTTTTATTATCCACTCGTCAGAATACCGTTCCGCTTGCGGTGCGGTTATTCATTGCCTTGTGGATAACTCATCTTGCGGTTTGCGGGAACGCGTCTTAAAATTAAAATATTCTTTTATTTTATTTTTATTAATAATTAAATTAACGCGTTCTATGAAAATCATGAGCGGATTTTTTTGTTTAACAAATTTCATTATAAAGAGTCGTTTTTTTATTTTAGCCGCGTTCGCGGCTTTTTTGTTGGTTTTCGGGTTTTTTGTTTTTCAGACCGAAGCCCAAGTTTTCCAATTTAAGCCCGGAGACAAAAATTATACGGCGGCTTTGGCGGCGGTCGCGGCCG
>JBBTTU010000025.1:0-11307 GCA_038064075.1 Patescibacteria group bacterium | reverse complement strand
AACCGGCCCGGGCTTTGTTTGATTTTGATCAGATAAAATGGGTCTATACCGAATATGCTCCGCCAAATGCGGTTGTGGTTTCAAGAAATTTTTTGCTTGAACCCCAGCCGCACTTAAACGCGATTTTGCGCAACAACGACATTTTTGCCGTAAATAATCTTCAGGTTGCGGCTGTTTTATCTGATGAAGCGGACAAAGTTGTCGGAGCAAGTTTTACCAGCATTGATAAAATTGAAGGTCAGAGCGACAAAACAGTTTCTTTTTCATGGCCTAAGACGGCGCTGGAAGGGGAGCCGAAAAACATTGAAATACTCGTAAGGCGCTACAATCCGGCCGAAAATCAATAACCAAGGCGGTTTTTATTTGTCTGGCCCGTGATATTATTGGTGTTAATGGCGGCGAGATTAAAAAAAATTGACTGGGTTCTGCTTCTAGCATTAGCGCCTCTTTTGATTGCCGGTTTAATCACCATGAAATCGTTCGGGCCGGCCGCCTCCGGCGGCGCCGGCGATTATTTTTTCTGGCGTCAGCTTATTTGGATCGCGGCCGGTTTTATAATATTTCTCTGGTTTAGCTTATCGGATTTGAGGTGGATGTTTTCCAGTTTGGCTCTCGTGGTTTTGTATTTATCGGCTGTTATCAGCCTTATTTTGCTTCTTTTGGTCGGCAATCCGACCCGCGGAGCGGTCAGTTGGTTTAAATTGGGACTTTTTTCGTTTGATCCGACCGAAGTTGTCAAAATAATTTTAATTTTGATTCTGGCTAAATATTTTTCGCGCCGGCACATTGAAATCGCCAATGTCAAGCACATCGTTATTTCCGGATTTTACGCGGTTTTGCCGGCTATTTTAATTTTTTTGCAGCCTGATTTCGGTTCGTCTTTGATTTTAGGGGCGATTTGGTTTGCAATGACTATGGCTTCGGGAATATCAAAAAAACATTTTTTTATTTTAATTGCTTCAGCCGCGGCTATCTTCGCCGTTTGCTGGTTTTTTATTTTGGCTCCTTATCAGCGCTTGCGCATTTATTCTTTTTTAAATCCTTATTTGGATCCGCGCGGCTCGGGATATCATACTATCCAGACGACTATTGCCGTCGGCGCCGGCGGGGTATGGGGCCGGGGGATTGGATTGGGCAGCCAGTCGCGGCTTGAATTTTTGCCGGAGCACAGGACTGATTTTATTTTTGCCGCCATCGGCGAAGAATTGGGTTTTGTCGGCGTTGTGTTTTTGATTATTTTTTTCACTCTGCTCATTTTCCGCATAATCAAAATGGCCGCGGCCGGCAATGAAAATTTTATAAGACTCTACGCCACCGGCTTTGCCATTCTGCTGATTTCCCAATTTCTGGTTCATACCGGAATGAATGTCGGACTTCTGCCGATTACCGGTTTGCCGCTGCCGTTTGTCAGTTACGGCGGGTCTTCTTTAATAACTTTTTTTGCGTCTTTAGGCATTTTAATGTCAATGCGCGCCAAATCAACTTTGCCGCGCCATATTCACGCGCCTATTTAAATATTTATCCACAGATTGCAAGGTGTTGACAAAGAAACAAAAGGGAGTATCCTAAACTATTAGGTGCTGAATCACCAAAATTATTAAAATAAAAAACACAAAAATCCCTTAAAAAAAGAGGAAAAAAGGGCTTTTTGTTTTATTTTTAAAAAACCAAGGCAATGATAAAAAAATACTTCTCTTTTTATAAAGAGCCTTTGGTCGATCTGCCCAAACTTGTTTCCCCCCAGCTTGATTCGTTTCATTGGTTTCTTGATAAAGGCCTTAAAGAAATTTTTAAAGAATTTTCGCCGGTTGAAGATTATACCGCCAAAGAATTATCGCTGGATTTTGTTGATTTTTATCTGGATGAGCCAAAATGCGATGAATACCACGCTAAAACCCATAATCTTTCTTATGAGGCGCCTTTTCGCGTTAGGGTCAAACTGACCAATAAACGCACTAAAGAAGCTAAGGAACAAGAAATTTTTTTGACTGATTTGCCGCTGATGACTCCTCGCGGCACTTTTATCGTCAACGGCGTTGAGAGAGTGGTAGTTTCGCTGCTCGCGCGTTCTTTCGGTCTTTATTTCACCGCCAACGCTCTCGGCGGCCGCAAATATTTCGGCGCAAAAATAATTCCGGCCCGCGGCGCCTGGCTTGAAATTGCGACTGAAGCCGACAATGTTATCTACGCCCGCATTGATCTTAAACGAAAAATTCCGATAACGTCTCTTTTGAGAATAATGGGTCTTGAAACCGACGACGAAATAAAAAAGGTTTTCAGTCAGGCTGACACCGGCGACGAATCCTATATTTTGCGGACTCTTGAAAAAGATCCCTCTCACAGCGCCGATGAAGCTTATATTGAAATCTACAAACGTTTAAGGCCCGGCGAGCTGGCAACGATTGAAAATGCCCGTGAACTTCTTGAAGGATTATTTTCAGCGGAGCGCTACGATCTTTCAGCGGTCGGCCGGCACAAATTAAACAGCCGTCTTAGCATCAGCTCAAAGGCCGGCCGGGAATCCAAAGTTTTGTCTTTGGAGGATTTGACGGCCGTGATTTCCCAGATTATAAAAATGAACAATGATCCGCAGGCAATGCCTGACGATATTGACCACTTGGGCAATCGCCGGCTGCGGGGAGTCGGCGAAATGCTGCAGAATAAATTGCGAATCGGAATGATGCGCATGCGCCGCACCATTCAGGACCGAATGTCAACTCTGGATATTTTAACCGTTACTCCGGCACAGCTCATCAATGCCCGGCCTGTTATGGCGGCGGTAAAAGAATTTTTTACGACCAGTCAACTTTCGCAATACATGCGCCAGGAAAATATTTTAGCCGAACTTGAACATTTGAGGCGTTTAACCGCCATGGGTCCGGGCGGATTAACCAAAGAGCGCGCCGGCTTTGAGGTTAGAGACGTTCATCCTTCTCATTACGGCCGCATTTGCCCGATTCAGACGCCGGAAGGTCCCAACATCGGTTTGGTCGTTCATTTGGCCAGTTTTGCCCGCATTAACGAACTGGGCATTTTAGAGACGCCTTATGTCCGGGTCAAAAACGGAGTTATTACCAAAGAAATCGTTTATCTGACCGCTTTTGACGAAGCCCGTTATAACATCGCTTCGGCCAGCGTTCATTATGACGCCAACGGAACTATTTTGGAGGAAGAAGTTGAAACCAGAATTAAAAGCCAGCCAGGATTCGTTCATCGTTTAATGGTTGATTTTGTTGATGTTTCTCCGGTTCAGGCTTTCAGCGTATCAACCAGTTTGATCCCTTTTCTTGAACATAACGATGCCAATCGGGCCATGATGGGTTCAAATATGCAGCGTCAGGCCGTGCCGTGCATTCGGCCTCAGGCGCCGCTGGTGGCAACCGGTTGGGAAGAAAACGCCGCCCGCGATTCAGGCCGGATGATTTTAGCCGAAGAAGACGGCAAAGTTGTCAAAGCCGACGCGTCAGTAATTTCGGTAAAATCCGGACGGCGCGAAAAAACATATAAGCTGATAAATTATCTCCGGTCAAATGATTTTACCGCGATCAACCAGCGCCCGATTATCAATGTCGGCGACAAAATAAAAAAAGGAGACGTGCTTGCCGATGTTTCTTCTTCGGATCAGGGGCAATTGGCTCTTGGTCAGAACATATCGGTAGCTTTTATTTCATGGGGCGGTGTTAATTTTGAAGATGCGATCATTATTTCCGAAAAACTGGTCCAAGACGATATTTTCAGTTCGATCCACATAAAAGATTTTAATGTCGCGGTTCGCGACACCAAGCTCGGACCCGAAATCACCACTTATGACATCCCTAACGTCGGCGAAGAAAAATTAAAAGATTTGGATGAAGAAGGCATTGTCCGGATTGGGGCCGAAGTTTCAGCCGGCAATATTTTAGTCGGAAAAATTTCACCCAAAGGCGAAGCTGATCTGACCCCGGAAGAAAGGCTGCTGCGAGCTATTTTTGGCGAAAAAGCCAGAGAAGTCAAAGACAGCTCTTTGCGTCTGCCGCACGGGCACAAAGGCCGCGTGGTTGGAATCAAGGTTTTTTCGCGCGAGCGCGGCGATCCGCTTGAAACCGGCGTAATTAAACAAATTCAGGCTGAAGTCGCGCAATTGAGAAAAATTTCAGTCGGAGACAAATTGGCCGGCCGGCACGGCAATAAAGGGGTCGTTTCCAAGATTTTGCCGGTTGAAGATATGCCTTTTTTGGAAGACGGCACGCCGGTTGACATAATTCTTAATCCTTTGGGGGTCGCCGGCCGGATGAATGTCGGCCAGATTTTGGAAACGCACCTCGGCTGGGCCGCCTCCAAACTCGGCTATCAGGCCATAACTCCGGCTTTCCGCGGGGTCTCGGAAGCCGAAATAAAAGAAGAACTCGTCAATGCCGGCCTGCCGGCTTCGGGAAAAGTAAAACTTTTTGACGGCCGCAACGGAGAGTCGTTTGATCAGCCGGTGACGGTCGGCCAGATTTACATAATGAAATTAAATCATTTGGTTGAAGATAAAATCCATATGCGTTCAATCGGCCCTTATTCTTTGATTACCCAGCAGCCTTTGGGAGGCAAAGCCCAAGGCGGCGGCCAGCGTTTCGGCGAAATGGAGGTCTGGGCTCTGGAAGGTTACGGAGCGGCTCATGTTCTGCAGGAGATGCTTACGATTAAATCCGACGACGTGCTTGGCCGGGCCGCCGCTTACGACGCCATTGTAAGGGGTGAAGAGTTTAAAAGCCCGAATATTCCGGCATCTTTCCATGTTTTATTGAATGAATTAAGAGGTTTGGTTTTGGATATTGAGCTTGTCGGCGCCGGCCCGGCAAAATCGGCTTTTATTGAAGAAACCGCTCAAGCTGAAGCCGCGTCAGACGCGGCCGAAGCCGGAATTAGCCGCTAAATTTAAATTTATGGAAAACAAATTATCTGATTTTGAATCAATCATTTTAAAACTGGCTTCGCCCGAGAAAATTTTGAGCTGGTCGCGCGGCGAAGTGACCAAGCCCGAAACCATAAATTACCGGACCCAAAGGGCTGAAAAAGACGGTTTGTTTGACGAGAGAATATTCGGCCCGGAAAAAGATTACGAGTGTTACTGCGGCAAATACCGGCGGATCCGCTACAAAGGCATTGTTTGCGACAAGTGCGGCGTTGAAGTGACCCGTTCAATAGTCAGGCGTGAACGGATGGGGCATATTGGGCTGGCGGGTCCCGTGGCTCACATTTGGTTTTTGCGCGGAGTGCCTTCGCGGATCGGACTTTTATTTGATCTGACTTTGACCGATTTGGAAAAGATAATTTATTTCGCGAATTACATCGTTATTAAAATTGACAGCGAAGCCCGCAATCAAAAACTTTCCGATCTCGAACGGGAATACAAGCAAAAGACAAAATTAGCTGCGAACCGCGATGAGGCGGCCAAACTGACATATGCTTACGACAAAACCAAGGCCGACTTGGAAAATTTCAAGCCGGGCCAGATTCTTTCTGAAATTGAATATCATCGCTTGAGCTTGAAATACGGCGATGTTTTTGAGGCCGGCATCGGCGCCGAAGCTCTTTATAAATTGGCCAAAGACATGAATTTGGGCGATTTAAGCAGGAATCTGCAACGCCAGCTTGCGGAAAGCGAGTCGGTCGGCGCCAAAAAAATAATCCGCCGTTTGGTTTTGATAAATGCGATGTCGCGCGCCGGCATAAGGCCGGAATGGATGTTTTTAACCGTGCTTCCGGTCACGCCGCCGGCTTTGCGTCCGATAGTTCCGCTTGACGGCGGGCGGCACGCCACTTCAGATGTCAATGATCTTTACCGCCGGGTGATAAATCGCAATAACCGCTTAAAAAAACTTTTGGAACTTTCAGCTCCGGAAGTAATCGTGCGCAACGAAAAAAGAATGCTGCAGGAAGCGGTTGACGCTCTTTTGGATAACGGCATCCGCCGCGGACACGCCGCGATAACTTCGCAGGCTCAAAAAAGGGCGCTCAAATCAATGGCTGACGCGCTGCGCGGAAAACAAGGCCGTTTTCGCCAGAATCTTTTGGGCAAGCGGGTTGATTATTCCGGACGGTCGGTTATTGTCGTCGGTCCGGATTTGAAATTGCATCAATGCGGATTGCCCAAACATATGGCCTTAGAACTTTTCCGGCCTTTTGTCATATCCGAACTTATTGCCGCGGGCTTGGCCCATAACATCCGCGGAGCCAACCGCATGATTGACGAACCTGTTCCCGATGTTTGGGCGGCTTTGGAAAAAATTATAGCGGGTAAACTTGTTTTATTGAATCGCGCGCCGACTCTTCATCGTTTGGGCATTCAGGCTTTCCAGCCGGTGCTGATTGAGGGTCATGCCATTCAGATTCATCCTTTGGTTTGCCAGGCTTTCAACGCTGATTTTGACGGCGATCAGATGGCGGTTCATGTTCCGCTTACAGCCGAAGCTCAAAAGGAAGCTAATGACTTGATGCTTTCAATCCGCAATTTAACCAAGCCCGGCAGCGGAGATCCGATAGTCAACCCGACTCAAGACATGGTTATGGGCATTTTTTGGCTGACAAAACTGGCGCCCGGAGAAGGGGACAACGGCAAAATATTTTCCAGTCCGAATGAAGCCATTTTGGTTTATGAATTCGGTTCGATCGGTTTGCGCAGCAAAATCAAAGTGGCGGCAACCGAAAAAACCAAATATCGCGCCGCGATCAAAGACGAAAAAATCTTTTTTGAGACTTCGGTCGGGCGATTGCTTTTTAACAGCGCTCTTCCCGATGATTTTGATTTTTTGAATAATGAGGTAACCAAAAAAGATTTGGGGCGGATTGTAAGCATGCTGATCAGCCGTTACGGGCGGGAGGCTCTGCCGCCGATTCTGGATAAAATTAAAAATTTCGGTTTTAAATACGCGACTGTTTCCGGAGTTTCGTGGGGCATGGATGATCTGAAAGTACCTGAACAAAAATCAGAGATTATTAAAGCAACACAAAATAAGATCGCTGAAATTGAGCATCAGTTTAACGACGGCCTTTTGACCGGAGAGGAACGCTACCGGAAAGTGGTTGAAATTTGGAACGGGGCCATGCAGCAGGTAAATGATTTGGTGCCGAAAACTCTTGATGAATTCGGGTCGGTTTTCACAATGGTTTCTTCGGCGGCCCGGGGCAGTTGGGCTCAGGTTGCCCAGATGACCGGCATGAAAGGACTGGTTCGTAATCCGGCCGGACGGATAATTGAACTGCCCATTATTTCAAATTATAAAGAAGGTTTGGGAGTTTTGGAATATTTTATCGCCACTCACGGCGCGCGCAAAGGCACGGCCGACACTGCTCTTAAAACATCGGTGGCCGGCCATTTGACGCGCCGTTTGGTTGACGCCGCCCAAGACGTCATTGTCAGCGCCGAAGACTGCAAAGACAGTTCGGGTTTGCTGGTAACCCGTCGGGAAGCCGAGGATTACGGCAAGGGTTTTGCCAGTCGTATTTTCGGCCGGGTGACCGCGCGCGAAATCAAAGATCGCCACGGCAAAATTTTGTTTAAACGCGGCCATCTTTTGAATTTTGAAGATGCTGATTTGATCAACCGTTCCGAAGTTGATGAGATTTATCTAAGGAGTCCTTTAACCTGCAAAATTTTGAGGGGCATCTGCCGCGATTGCTACGGTTATGATTTGGGAACAAATGAAATGGTTAATATCGGCGAAGCGGTTGGAATTGTCGCGGCTCAGGCCATCGGCGAGCCGGGAACCCAGCTTACCATGCGCACTTTTCATACCGGCGGCGTTGCCGTCGGCGGCGACATCACTTTGGGTCTTCCGCGGGTTGAGGAACTTTTTGAACTGCGCTTGCCGAACAATCCCGCGATTTTATCCGAATTTGAAGGAACGGTGATTGACATCGTTGAAAAAGGGCGCGAAAAGACGGTAAGGATTTTGATAGACCGGTCCAAAACTTCAAAAAGCAAAAAAGAAGAAATAAAGGAATATGTCATTCCTTTCGGCCGGTCGCTGATGATTGAAAAGGGAGCTGAAATCAAAAAGGGCAGCCGTCTTTCCGACGGTCCGGTGAACATAAAGGAGCTTTTCGCTTTAGCCGGAGAGATTACGGCCAAAAATTACATTATTTCCGAGATTTCGCAGATTTATACTCTGCAAGGCACATCAATCAATTTTAAACACGTTGAACTCATTGTCCGCCAGATATTCTCGCGATCAAGGATTGTTGACGCCGGCGACAGTTATTTTTCAACCGGCGAAGTTATGGAAAACGTTGAAATTGCCGAAGTTAACGAAAAATTATTGCTTGAAAACCGCAAGCCGGTCAAAGCCGAAATATTTCCGCTCGGCATAACCCGGGCGGCTCTGGCATCCGCCAGTTTTTTGGCTGCGGCTTCGTTTCAGGAAACCACCCGGGTGCTGATTTCAGCCTCTTTGGAAGGCAAAGAAGATAAATTGCGCGGCCTGAAAGAAAATGTCATAATCGGGCGCATCATTCCGGCCGGCACCGGTTTTCGCAAAAAATACCAGCCGGCAATTCATAAAGTCCGCAAAGAAAAAATAGAAAAAAACGCGTAACTGGGCAAGCCGGCTTACACTTCAATTATTACCGGCAGGACCATCGGTCTCCGGTGAGTTTTTTGGAAAAGAAATTTGCCGATGTCGTCGCGCAGATTGTCTTTGACGAACGTCCAGTTGATTGGATGCATGTTATGGGTGGCATTTTCAATATTTTTGGTGATCAGCTGACGGGTTTGGTAAAGAAGCTCTTTTGATTCGCGCAGGTACACGAACCCGCGCGAAATAATATCGGGCGAGCCGCGCACTTTTCCGGTTTGGGCGTCCACGGTCGCGATCAAAACGAAAATTCCGTCGGTAGCCAGCATCTGCCGGTCGCGCAAAACCACTTCTTTGACGTCGCCTATGCCCAGACCGTCAACCATTACGTAATTTGTCGGCGCGAAATTTTTGGTCAGATTAACGTTTGTTTTGGATAGTTCGAGTATCTGGCCGTTATCGGCGACGAATATATTTTTAGGATTGATTCCGGCTTCCTCGGCCAGTTTGGCGTTGACGGTCCGCATGTAATAAAAACCGTGGATCGGCAGGAAACATTGCGGTCTTACCATTTCCATTGTTTCTTTCAGTTCAACGCGGGTGGCATGGCCTCCGGAATGTATTCCGAAAATTTTATAATGATAAACCGCGGCGCCCTGGCGGGAAAGGTTGTCGCGAAGCATCTGGACGTACTTTTCATTTCCGGGAACGATTGAAGAAGAAAAAATCACGGTATCGGTCGTTTTTATTTTTACGTCGTTGTGCGCTCCGGCGGCCATCCGGGTTAGTCCGGCTCGCTCTTCTCCCTGCGCGCCGGTGGTCAAAATAACTATTTTATTATCGGGATAATTGTCTATTTCTTTTATCGGGATAACGGTTGAGCGGTTTAATTTCACCAGCTTCAATTCCTGGGCAATCGTGAAATTGTTCTGCATGCTTTTGCCGGTAATAGCCACTTTTTTCCCCAGTTTGTCGGCAATGTGAACAATCTGCGTCAGGCGGTCTATCAGCGAAGAAAAAGTTGAAATAATGACGCGGCCGCCGGCTTTTTTAAGAAGCTCTTCAATATTCTCTTCAACTTGCCATTCCGGCATTGAACGGCCCGGTTCTTCCGATTTGGTGCTGTCCAGCATCAAAAGCCGGACGTTTTTCCCCCCCAATTCTTTAAATGGTTCAATCCCGACCGGTTTCATATCCCGATCATAATAGAATTTAAATTCGCCGGGATGAACGATGATTCCGACCGGCGTTTCAATTTCAAGTCCGATTCCTTCGGGAATAGTGTGCATCACCGGAAAATAGTGGGCAGTGAATACTCCTAATTTGGTTACCGAGCGTTCAGTTATGTTTTCAATGTCAAGTTTGGAGGCGTAAGGAAATTCGGCTTGGCGTCTTTGAATGATCGCGCTGGTTAAAGCGGTGGTATAAATGGTCGGGTTGCCGAGTTTGTCCATAAGATAGGGAATTGCCCCGATATGGTCGTAGTGTCCGTGGGTAATAAAAACGGCGCGGATATTTTTGATTTTGTCTTTAAGATAGTTTACGTTGGGGATGATATAATCAACTCCGGGCATATTTTCATCGGGGAATTGTATCCCCATATCAATAATGATGATGTCGCTTCCATATTCCAGAACCATCATGTTGCGGCCGACTTCGCCGAATCCGCCCAAAGCGAGTATTCGGAGCGTGCCGGGTGGAGCCGGCGGGATTATTTGCCGGTTGTTCCCGTCTTCAAACGACACATATTGAGAAGGCCGCGCTTCGGCTTTATGTCTGATACTCGCTCTTGTTTTTTTTCTTATCATAAATAAATAATTAATTAATAATAATAAAACTAAAATTAAATTGATTTTCTTGTGCTGGAGGAGGGATTTGAACCCTCAAGCCTTGCGGCGCTAGCTCCTGAAGCTAGTGTGTTTGCCAATTTCACCACTCCAGCTTATTTCTAACGGGTCTTCGCCAATTTCACCGTTCCGGCGCGATCAATGCGCAAATATTTTCCATACCCGCGCGGTGTAAAGATGCCATCGGTGAATGTTGGCGAAACGCTCGGCCGGGATCGTGATCATATCGGTTGCAAAGCCTTTCAGATCGGGATGAGCTACATAAAGGTAAAAAGGTGAATAAAGGAAAATTGCCGGCGTGTCTTTTCGTATTTCCTGCTGAAATTTTTCATATTTGTTCCGTCGATCTTCGGCTTTTTCAGCGGTTCGAGCCGCTTCCAAAAGCTGATCAGCGGTTTTATTGGCATAAAGCGCCACATTCAGGCCGGGATCGTTTCGCTGGGACGAATGCCAAAAAGCGAACAAATCCGGATTGCGTCCGATTACCTGGCCGAAAAGAAGGCTTTCGTATTCTCTCGGTCTGATAATGTTTTGGTTAAGATCTCCGATTTCAAAAAATTTTATTTCTATTTTAGCTCCGAGTTCTTGCCACATATCTTTGAGCATTTCGGCTGATTTTGCAAGCTCGGGCGTGTTGGCTGTGGCAATACTCAAAGCCAGCTCAATCTTTGATTTTTTTTCGGTTTTTACCCTGACGCCCGACTTATCGTCAATTTTCCAGCCGGCGGAATCAAGAAACTTTTTTGATTCTTCAAGATTGAAGTTAGGAGCTTCTTTTTCAAAAGCCAAAACCGGCGGGGGAATCGGACCATCCGAAGCAATGCCGAAGCCATTAAGGATTTCATTCACCAGTTTTTCTTTATTTACCGCGCTATTTAAGGCTTGGCGGACTTTTTGATCGCGCAAAACCGCTGATTTGT
>JBBTTU010000024.1:0-9085 GCA_038064075.1 Patescibacteria group bacterium | reverse complement strand
CCTTCGTTTCAAAATAACGTTTAAGCGGCTCGCCAACCATACCGAGACCAACAATGCCTATTTTCGGTTTGGGTATATTTGGCATAACAAAATTATGCTAACAGACAGAATCGCTTTGGGCAACACTCCGGTAAATCTGGAAAACCGTCCCAAAATTTGCTATCTTTTTATTAAATGAAAGAACGCAAATTGCGAGGCATTACTTTAATATTGGGCGATATATTGATTTTTTACACCGGATTGGCTTTGACTATTTTAATCCGTTACGGCCGGGGTGAATTTGAAAAGTGGTGGAATCTGCATTTTTTCCCGTTTTCAATCCTTTTTGTCATTTGGATCATGATTTTTATGATTGCCGGCCTTTACGATTCTTTGTCTTTTTCCGGCAACCGCCAAATAAAAGACCGGATCATGCGCTGTATGGCGGCCGCGGGCTTGATCGGAATCATAATCTTTTACACCGTACCTCAATTCATAATTACTCCCAAAACAACCTTGATCATCAATCTTGCCATTGCAACCTCTCTTATTATTTTTTGGCGCAAATTTTACGGCGTCGTGCTTGCGAGCCTCGCAAAAAACAGAATTGTTTTTTTTGGCTTGTCGGCGGAGACGGAAAAATTGATTGAATTATTGAATGAAACGCCTCATTTGGGATATGAGCCGACAAGCATAATTCTCCCGGACGAATATCCGGCGAGCCGCAATATTTCGCTGCCGGTTTTTATGTTTGACCACAATCTGCCCAATCTCATCCGCGACCAAAAAACCAATTTGGTGGTCGCTTCCATGGATATACACAATAACGCCGCTTTCATTAAAATGCTTTATGAAGTTTTGCCTCTCGGCGTGGCTTATATGAATTTCCCTCAATTTTACGAACGGATCACCGGCAAAATACCGGTTTCAATGATCTCTGAAATATGGTTTTTGGAAAATCTGGCCGAAACCGAAAAAACAGTTTTTGAAATTGCCAAGCGCGTCTTTGACATAGTTGTTAGCCTCTTTATCGGCATTTTCGCGATATGTCTCGCGCCTTTTATCGCTTTGGCAATTAAATTTGCAAGCCCGGGCCCGATTATTTTCAGTCAAAAAAGAATGGGCAAAAACGGTAAAATTTTTGAGTTAAAAAAATTCCGCACAATGATAAAAGACGCCGAAAAAGGAAACGCGCTCTGGGCTGAAGAAAACGACGAACGGGTAACCTGGGTTGGAAAATTTTTAAGAAAAACGCGCCTTGACGAACTGCCGCAGCTTTTAAACGTGCTTAAAGGCGATATGTCGCTCATAGGCCCACGGCCGGAAAGGCCTGAATTTATGGAAGAGCTTAAAGAAAAAATTCCGCACTATATGATGCGTCTTTTGATCCGGCCGGGACTTTCGGGCTGGGCCCAAATCAATTTTTCTTACGGCGCGTCAGTTGAAGACGCCCTTGAAAAACTGCAATACGATCTTTATTACATCAAAAACCGCTCGCTCGGGCTTGATCTGTCCATTGCTTTAAGAACTTTATTTGCCATTATTTCGCGTTCGGGGCGCTGATATAACAATGAAAACTTCTAACGGGGCGAACATACTCCAAATTGGAAATCTAATTTTAAGAAAAAAGTCGGAAGAAATTCCGCCAGGAAAGATCGCTTCAAAAGAAACCAAAGAATTAATCCAAAAAATGTCGGAAACTTTGCGCGGCCAACCGCAGGGAATAGGCTTGTCGGCGATTCAAATCGGAGTGCCCAAAACCATTTTCATAGTTTCAAACTACGCTTTTGATCCAAAATCTCTTGACGCCAAAGATAACGAAGAAACAATCAAAGAAAAAAAGAAAAAAGAAACTTATTCAATTTTTATCAATCCCCGGATTATCAAACAGTCAAAAAAACAAAAGATTCTTTATGAAGGCTGTCTGTCGGTTGCCGAAACATTCGGCAAAATCAAGCGCAGCACCAATGTGACGCTTGAAGCTTATGGCGAAAACGGCGTCAAATTCAGGCGCGGAACCGGCGGACTTTTGGCCCAGATAATTCAGCACGAAATGGACCATTTGGGCGGCGCGCTTTTCACGGATAAAATAATTAAAGAACGCAAAACTTAAATGTTTATTTTTTTTGGCGCTTCGCAATTTGCCATCCCGATTCTTGAGGCGCTTAAAACAGGCAATATGCCGCCTAAATTGATTGTAACCGGGCCCGACAAGCCGGCCGGCCGCGGTTTAAAACTGACCGCCGGGCCCGTTAAACTTTGGGCTGAGAAAAATAATATTCCTTTCATCCAGCCTGAAAATCTCAAAGATGGAGCAATACTTCAAAAAATTAAGAATATCCGATCTCCGTTATTTATAACGGCGGCTTACGGCAAAATAATCCCGAAAGAGATTCTGGAAATTCCGGAGAGCGGTTCACTTAACGTCCATCCTTCGCTTTTGCCACGCTGGCGCGGAGCCGATCCAATCAGAACGGCAATGCTTGCCGGCGACAAAAAAAGCGGCGTTTCAATAATTCTTATGGACGAAAAAATAGATCACGGGCCGATACTAGAATCTAGAACTTGGAATCTGGAATCTAGAAAAACTTATACGGATTTAGAAAAAGAACTTGCGGAATTAGGAGGAAAACTCTTGGTTGAAGTAATTCTAAAATGGCTTGCGGGCGAAATAAAACCGCGAGAACAAGACCACTTGCAGGCGACTTATACCAAAAAAATAACAAAAGAAGATGGGCACATTGACTGGAACGAACCGGCCGAGACGATTGAACGGAAAATCAGAGCGCTCAACCCTTGGCCGGGAACTTACGCGTTCTGGAACAAAAAAAGAATAAAAATTATTGAGGGTGTGGCAGAACCGAGTTCCGACCACGGGGTTGGCGAAGTTTTTGTGTTAAATTCCAAATTCAGCGTCTCCTGCAAAAATGGCGCAATTCTAATTAAAAAGGTTCAAATTGAAGGAAAAAAACCTCAAGATACCAAAGATTTTTTGAGCGGCTATCCCGATATAATCGGATCAGTTTTAAAATAATCTCTTTAACGATTTAGGAGATCAATAAAGGGCATAAAAAGATTTGCAAGTAATGATTTAAGTGTAGTCTGTTCTGCAGCCGGAGAAACAGAAAGAGCAGAGCATTTGCCATTGCTGCCGGCGTTGAAAAGGGTTTGGACTTCTGACGCGCTTAACGCTTGATTGTATACCGAAATCTCGTCAATCAGGCCGCTGAAAAATTCAACGCTGCCTCTCCATGACCCGATTGTGAACGGATCATCGCTCGTTGATTCGGCATTCGGAGCCTGCCGAAGAACAGTGCCTTGTTCACGGCCGTTTATATATAATTTTATATTGCCGGAACTGTCTTTCGTGCCAACGGCATGATACCAGGTATCGGCGCTGACGGGCGCCGCAATAATGCTCTGTCCATCGGGGCCGGTAGTTGCTCCGACGGAAAACTCCAGTTGGCCGCCTCCCGCTCTTAGCCAATATCCCGATCCCGGACCGCTCAATGGATAGTTGGATTTTCTGATAATATTATTCGCGGACGCGCTGTGACTGCTGCTCCAATTAAACCAGGCTTCCAATGAAAATGGGCCTGTGCCAAAATTTAAAGTCGCGGGATTGCCAATATTCACCGATGCTGAACCTCCGAATTGAAATGCTTTTCCGACTTTACCGGCAGCGTAAGCGATATTGCCAACGACGCCTCCGTTATTGCCGTCAGCGCTATCCGATGCATTATCTTCTCCCCTCCACCAACTGACTATGCCGGAAGGAACCGGGGCACAAGCGGACTTGACATTAGGACAAGAAAGTACTAACCCGCATTGTGTTTGAAAATTATAATCAGGTCCCGGAATAAGAGTGCAACCTTCGGGTGGCTGCGCATAATCGCATACTAGACCACCTCCACCACCGCCTCCACCGCCACCATTTCCACCACCGCCGCCATAAGCGGCGCAAGCCGGGTCAGTGTAATTAGTTTGGCAATAAGCCATACATGTTTCCTGGCTTGTGCAGCCGCCCGGGCCACTGAATCCGCCCCCAGAACCGCCTCCATCAGGAGGTCCAAAATCTTTGCATTCCTCCGGATTATCTTGGCAATAAGCAGTGCACTCATCAATGGATTTGCACCCGCCGGGACCGGAAAATCCACCAGGGCCACCAGGGCCACCAGGGCCACCAGGGCCACCAGGGCCACCCGGCCTTTCGCCAAATGATGACTGCAATTGCTGGAAACAAACCTCCAACTTGCTAAAGTCCATATTTTCATCAAATTCCCCGCTTTGGAGTTTTTGCAACCCTTCTTCGCCGATAGTACCTTTGATGCACTCTACAGCTTCCGGCGGAAGAGCATTAAATTGCTGACTCGCCTGAGCGGTAAGCTGGCCAAAACATGATTTCATTTTTCCCTCCAGACTGCGGTCAAAAACCGGCTCGCCCGCAAGCATTTTATTGAAATTTTCTTCCCCGACCGCATCCTTCATGCACTGGACGGCTTCCGGCGGCATTTTATCAAGATTCTCCTTGAAGCGAACCATTCCTTCGCGCATTTTTTGCAAATCATTTTCATCCATCAATCCATGTTCCTGAGCAAATTTGAAACATTCCTCGCCATTGACTTCGCAATAAGTCTCGCATTGTTCCTTGCTTCGGCAGCCGCCCGGCCCTTTTCCGCCGGTTTTTTTAATCATTTCCCTTTCTTCGTCAGAAAGAAGCCCGGCTTTGTCGGCAAACGCGATACATTCGTTCATATGCTCGTCCACGGAGCAATATTTGCCACACTGCTCTTTAGAAACGCATTTTCCGGGCGTTTGGCCGCTTTTCATAAGAGGCAAAATTTTTCTTGCCTGTTTAATTTCATCTTTCGGCAAAAATCCGGTTTCTTCCGCAAAATTCAAGCATTCTTCCATATGATTGGCGTCATTGCAATAAAATTCGCATGAATTGCGATCTTTACAGCCGCCCGGAAATTGTTTGCCGGTTTTTACCAATTCTTGGAATTTTTTTGCTTCGGCAAGTTGTTCAGGCGAATAATATCCGGTCTTCTCGGCAAACGCGATACATTCGTCCAGATGGTCAACCGTACTGCAATAATCCTCGCATGATTTTCCGGAATTACAGCCGCCGGGGCCGTTTTTAACATTCAAAAAATGGTCAGCCGCTTGTTTGGCTTCCTCTTCAGAAATTAAATTGTACTTTTTGGCAAACGCGAAACATTCTTTAGCGTGGTCAACAACATCGCAATAAGAACGGCATTCGGTTTCGCTTTGGCAATTACCGAGCTCTGGCACCGGAAATTTAATATTTTCTGCCGAAAGAGGTCCTTCTTTTTTCACTTCTTGCGAGGATGGCGGCGAAGGCGGTGGAGGTGGAGGTGGAGGTGGCTCTTCCTTTCTTACCGCAACGCTTTTGGTTATGCCGTCAACCGGAGCAGGAATTTCCAGCTCGGTTTTATTATTTTTACAATCAACAACAAAAGCGGCCATCGCCGGCGTAAAATCACTGGACTCGTCAAATACCGTATTATTGTTGATAAAAGAGCTTTTACATCCGGAGAGTCCGCCGCTGTAAGGAAGTTTGCCCGTCGGGGTTATTGAAAACTCCAAAATTCCGTCGGGGTCGCGAATGGTTAAAACAAATAAGCCGGTACTCTTATCTTTTTTAAGATTTATTGATGAATCTCCGGCGGCCGCCTGAACATGAATAATTGCCAAACCCAACACAAAAAAAATTGCCAATACACTTGCGGCTAATAATTTTCTGTTCGCGGCGGTTAAAATATTCATATTTTTATCTTAACGGATTTTTGTATTTAAACGGGTTGGCTCTATCAAGCGGATTTACTTCCGGCACATTTTCACCAAGGTTGGTTTGGATTTTGGGAACTGCTTCGCTTACATTTTTTGCCACCCCAACCGCACCCTCTTCCTTTACCTTTGACGGCCAAAACCAATAACCTAAAAATATCAAAACCACCAAAATCGCAATTATGAGAATAGCGCGTTGGGAATTCATTAACTTAATTTTACTTTAAATAAAAGCTGATAACTAGATTAATCTGCCTACCTGTGGATAACTAAGCATGGCCATCTCATCTGGTGGCTACCCGGTGGCCACCAGGTGGCCAAGTTCGTTGTTTCAAAATAATAAAGCCCCATTGGTTAAAACCAATGGGGCAAAAATTGCGAAAATATTTATTTTTTCGGAACGGAAACCGAGTTAATGTCAAACCGGCTCCCTTTTTCTTTCTTTTTTCTTTTTTTCTTTTGAAATATCTTTTGGTATTTATTAATATTTTTATTGATTTCCTTTAATAATTTTTGGTATGATTTCTTTGAATTTTTTACGCCATTGCAATTATGGCCTCGTTTGTGATATACACAACCACAATTAGGACAAAATCTTTCTACCCATCTCCCCATACCGATATCTCCTTTCTTAAAAACCAAAAGTATTTATAAAAAGATAAGAACAAAAATCTCTATAAATAGAGTAATTGAAATAAAAAAATAGTCAAACTATTGATTTATATCATCATTTTGCCGGAAGCTCGCGAATCGGATGGATTTTGACGAAAGGAAGCGATAAAATAAAAATGAAAACTCCCAGCAAAACAATGGCCGGTCCGGGCAAAAATCCGTAATATCGGGCGATACTTACGCCTGAAACGGCAATTGCCGCCCCGATTAAACTGGATAAAATCATATACCCTTTTATGGTGCGCCCAATATTTTTGGCAATGAGGGGCGGAATGATTGTCAAAGCGCCCATCAGAAGCGTCCCGACAAGTTTTATACCGAGCGACACAATCAGCGCAAATATGATGAGAAACAATAAATTATATCTGCTTCCAATTTTGCTGACTGACGCCAGTTCTTCCGAAATAGCGAGAAAAGTCAACCTTTGCGCCAAAAAATAAGAAACAAAAATAAACAGACAAGCCAAGCTTAAAAATAAAACCAGCGCCGGCGCCGACATTAATGAAAATTCTCCAAAAAGCGATTCGGCAATATCGGCGTCGGGAATTATCAAAATTCCGACCGAGAGACTGGCGACAAAAAGAATCCCGACAATGCCTTCAACCGGAAGCGCGGTCTTGCCTTCAAGCCACCAGACCAACAGCGCCGCTCCCAGCAGAAATACAACGACTCCCAACCACGGATCAAAATGGTATAAAAGTGCAAGCGCAATCCCGGGAAGCGCGACATGGGAAAAAGCGTCTCCGACGAGCGCCATTCGTTTAAGAATAATAAAAGCGCCGATGCTTCCCGAAGCAAGTCCGACCGCAAGCGCGATTAATATTGATTGTAAAAATTGGGGATCCATAAATCAGCCGGCGGCTTTTTCATGGAGATAAAACGACCCTCCGCCATAAAGTCTGGCAAGCTCTTCAGGATGCAAAACCTCGCGCGGCGGACCTTGGCAGATCATTTTATGATTGAGGCAAAGCACCTCTTCGGCGTAGCGATAAACCACATTTAAATCATGGGATATTAAAAGAACCGTTATGCCGAGCTTGTCCTGCATCTGATGAATGAGGGTATAAATTGTCTCTTCAAATCCGATATCAACTCCGGCCGCCGGCTCGTCAAGAAGCAGCACGTCGGGGCGGTCAATCATAACCCAGGCGATCAAGACTCTCTGAAGCTCTCCGCCCGAAAGTTCTCCCAGCCGTTCCTGCAAAATATGATCGGCCAGCCCAACGGCTTTCAGTTCTCCTAAAACGCGCCTTATAAATTCCGGTTTGAGAAACCAGAATCCGGCGGCTTTCAAAAGAAAAAATTCTTTTACCGACAAAGGCAGTTGTTTTTCAATGAAAAACCGCTGGGGCGCGTATCCGATTTTGACTCCTTCTTTCCACTTAATCAATCCTTGCGAAGGCAAAAATCCCAAAAGCGCGCGGAAAAGAACCGATTTGCCGGCGCCGTTAGGGCCGATAATGGCCAAGGTATCGCCTTTTTTTATCGCAAATGAAATATTATTAAGTATTGTTCTTCCATCAAGCGCGACCGAAAGATTTTTGACTTCCAGAACAATTTCGTTTTCTTTTTTAAAATTTGGCATTTTTTCATTATACAGCTTTTTAAAAAGGATGTCATATAAAGAAAATAATCCAAGAGTTAACCTTAACTCTTGGATTATTAAATTGCGTCATTTTTGACATTTTTCAGGCGGGTATATCCAGGAATTCGCAGACGGTATAAGTCGGCTGATAAATTTTGAATTTGTCCAACCGGTAAATAACATTTTTCCTTTCAACCACCATCCGCCAGCCTTTTTTGACGGCTAAATTCGCCAAATCCAGACTCGGATTGAAAACAACCGGATAATCAACCATTTTCAGAATCGGTATGTCGCTTTCAGTGTCGCCGAACGCGATGGACCCATCAAGACCCGTGTATTTCGCGTTACTCTCCAAAAACATTTTAAAAATCTGCTTTTTGTTCTTGGCGCCGTCGTAGACTCGGTTGGTAAACCGACCTTCCCGAACTTCCCAAACACTTCCGAAAGCGCGGTCAAATCCGAAATAATCCGCGAATTTTTGGACAATATCTTCGGGCGATCCGGAAATCGCCAGCAGAAAATAATTTTTATTTTTATATTCGCGGATAGCATCGCGCGTAAAGCAATAAACTTTCTTTTTCTGAAAGTCTACGACTTCTTGCGAAATTTCATTTATTGTCGCTTTATCCCAGCCAACAATGTATTTTTGATAGACTCTGACCATCTGCCGGATGAACTTTTCATAATCTCCCTCGCGGTTGATCCAGTCAAGATAATCTTTATTTATGGTTTCTTTTGCCGCCTGCGGGAAAATATTGCTTGCTACAAGACTATTGACCAATTCCACCAAAAGACTGAGTCTGAATAACGTCCCGTCAATATCGTAAACTACCAGCCGGCGCCGCGTCTGACGCGACCGCCGTTTATTTTTTTTCATTCAAACCTCCTGTAATTTACAAATAACAATCTGCTTATTTTTATCAAAATCATACAGAAAAATCAAATTTCAAAATTATTTTACATAGAGGCCAGCCCCACCGCATTGCTCGTTCAGAGCAGAACCCAGCAAAAAAGTTTTCTTTTCCTTTTACCTGCCCG
>JBBTTU010000023.1:7216-19322 GCA_038064075.1 Patescibacteria group bacterium | reverse complement strand
GAACCATATTTTGCGAAACCGCCAATTCGTTTTTACCCCCAAAATTGAATACGAATTAGTCGCCGAGCGAAGCGAGGCGAACCAAAACTCTTTGACTTTTCCTTTCTGGTGCCGGGGGCGGGACTCGAACCCGCACGCCTTGCGGCAATCGATCTTAAGTCGATCGTGTATTCCAATTTCACCACCCCGGCAAGATTTTAAGAAGATAGAAGTTTTGTCTGTCCCGCGCATAAATTTGGCTAGGCACGGGAGGGATTCGAACCCTCGCATAGTCGTTTTGCAGACGACCGCGTTACCTCTTCGCCACCGTGCCAAATTTATGCGCGGGACAGACCTTCTGCCGTTTCAAAATTTTATGCTCGCATAAAATTTTGAAACCAGAGCCGCATTATTAAGTTTATAGTGGCGGCCCGCAAAAAGTAAAGTAATTTACTTTTCGCCTTCTTGGCTACGACGCCCGATTCTTTTTTAAAATTTCTTCCACTTTTAACCGCGCTTTCTCGCCCCGGTCAATTTCAAAACTGAAACTGGGCATATATTTTATTTTAAAATTTTTAAGCATATATTCATAGAAATCGCGTTCCGATTCTTTAAGCTCGGCCGCGATTTCTTTTTCCTTGTTTTCGGGCCAGACGCTGATAAAGATTTCAATTCTGCCAAAACCGGACTTAATTTCAACCCGGGTTACGGTAATGACAACGCCGGCGAGGCCGATGTTACGGCCGATAAATTCGGCTGCCAATTTTTTGATCAAACTCGGGCTTCTTTCCTTCCTGCGGCTGGGCATTTAAATTGTAGGTTTTATTTCTTCTTCCTCAAAAATTTCTATTTCGTCGCCTTTGGCAATGGTAATTTTTGAAGAGATCATCAAACCGAATTCTTTGCCGGCTTCAACTTCGGACGCTTTGACTTTTTGATGCTGAAGCTCAAAAACGCGGCCGTCGCCCAAAACATTGCCGCGGCGTTTAATGTGAAATTTTCTGCCGCTTTTAATGACCCCTTCAAGCGCCCGGCCGCCGATAATTTGTTTTTCTTTGTTTTGCTTGAACACCTGCAATATTCTAGCCTTTCCTGTTATTTTTTCAACCTTTTCTTTAGGCAGCCGTTTTTCAATCTCGGCCTTGAGCCAATCAACAATTTCATAAATGATTTCAAAACTTTGGACCGTAAAACCGAAGCGATCAGCCAGATCGCGCACTGATTTTTCAATCCCGACCCGAAAAGCCAAAATTACGGTCTGGGGCAATGTCGAAACCAGCTTAATATCGTCTTGAGTGACGCTGCCGACGCCGGAATACAAAACATTTAATACTGCTCCGGCCGGCATTTCTATTTTATTTATTTCAGCTTCAATGGCTTCCAGCGATCCTGAAACATCGGCTTTGATAATAATCGGCACTTCAAATTTTTTGGTTTCATCCGAAGTTTTGCCGGCCGGCAGCCGCACATTTGTTTTTTCAATATTTCCGGCAGTTTCAATAAGAATTTCGGCTTCTTTTTTGGAATCAACCGCGGCAAAATTCATGCCAACTTCCGGCAATTCGGAAAAACCGACGATTTTGACCGGCCGGCCGAACCCGGCCTCTTTGATTTTGTGGCCGGCAAAATCTTCAAATATCCTGACGGGCGCCAAAACGCGGCCGCTGACGACAAACTGGCCGAGCTTTAATGCGCCGTTTTGAATGATAAGAGTCGCGGCATTGCCTCTTTTTGGATCAAGATAAGCTTCAATAACCACTCCCGATGCTTTTTCTGCGGCATTTGCTTTCAAATCTTCAAGATCGGCGACTAAAAGAACCATTTCCAAAAGCTCGCTTACACCCTGTCCGGTTTTGGCCGAAATCGGCACCAGCGGCACTTTTCCGCCCCATTCCTCAATCAAAACTCCGGCTTCGGCCAGCTCTTTCTTAACCTTTTCGGAATTGGCTTCAACTTTGTCAATTTTATTTAAAGCCACGATAAAAGGAATCTCGGCATTTTGAATCACAGCCAAAGCTTCTTTGGTTTGAGGCTTTATTCCTTCGTCGGCGGCCACAACCAGAATCGCGATGTCGGCGATCCGCGCCCCGCGAGAACGCATTTTTGAAAAAGATTTGTGGCCGGGGGTGTCAAGAAACGTGATTTTTTTGCTCTGGCCTTCTTTAGTGCTGACAATCACTTCATAAGCGCCGATATGCTGGGTGATGCCGCCCGATTCCTTCTCGGCAACATTGGTTTTGCGGATATAATCAAGCAGTTTGGTTTTGCCGTGATCAACGTGGCCCATTACAACCGCGATCGGCGGCCGGATTGTCAAAATATTGTTTTGAGCTTTAACGCTGTTTGATTCCATAATTAATCACTGTCGCAAATTCATTTTCTTAAATGAATCCGCAGCAAACAATAAAATAATAAAAGTTTCAGGCTTCTTTAACGGCTTTTTCAATCGCCTGTTTTTCTTCTTCGGAGAGTTGATAGCGCGATTGGCCGCCCTCAATCGGCTTGGCGAATATGCGGTTTGATTCCCGGCCGTATAAGCTTGAAATTACAAACCCGTTTTTGTCTTCATCCATCAAAGCCAAAGTGAAGCTTTGATCTCCTCCGGCGTCGGCATAGGGATTGAAGCGCACGATTCCGATATGCTGAACGCTTCTTTTCAGCCGCGGCTCCATCATTTTAAGAATTGAATCAGTCTCGTTTTCTTTTTTCGCCAAATTATCAAGTTCATTTTGGATATCGGCCAGAACATTTTGCAGATCTTGGGCCCGGCGGCCGCGAAAAAGTTTTTTAAGGCGGATTTCAAGCCAAGCCAGCCAAACCAGCAAAATCAGGGATATAAAAATCGCGCCGAAAATTAAAACCAATAAAAAATTCTGATCCAAAATCATGCTTTTAAATATAGCCCAAATTGTCGCTGGCGGCAACCTCGCAGAAAAATATCCTCTTCCTTTTTGAAAGAAAAAATCGGTCGCGCGCAAAGAGAGAATTGCGGAGGAGGTGAGATTTGAACTCACGAAGGGATTGCTCCCTAACCGGTTTTCGAGACCGGCGCCTTAAACCGCTCAGCCACTCCTCCGTTTTTGGTTTACCCCGTTAAAAATTTGCTGATTTTAACGGGGCGCCCGAAATCCCCAAATGCCTAAAATCAGAGAAGAAATCAGGGCAATGCCCAAAATATAATCAGGTTTGACAGTGCTTCGGACTAAAATAGTGTAAGCGGCCATAAACCAGAACAAAACTATTGTTATTGCAAGCCAAGGATATTTCATAAATATAAAATCTTAAATTTAAAACTTATCTTACTTCCTTCAATTCATTATACAACTCCGGATATTTTTCGGCCAGAGCCGAGACAAAGTTCATAAATTTTTCTTTGGCGGTGTACATTTTTTCTTCTTCAGCCAAACTTAATGCTCCGGTTTTTTCCGGAGAAATATCAATAAAGCGCAGAGCCGAAAAATCGCTCAGTTCGGCGGCTTCGGCCTCGTGACCGGCAATTTCTTCTTTGATTTCATCAACAGGGCGTTCAAAATAAGTTTTGAGCGCTTTAACCAAACTGAACTCGGGAGTCAATTTTAAACAAATTATTTCAACAATAACAAGTCCCCGCAAAAAAGCGATCGCGTCCGGCGGAAACTTCAATTTGTATTTTCCAATCGCTTTGACGATTTTTAAAAAAACATTGGACGAACTGCGCTCAAAAAGATGATAGTTTTTATTTCCGGCCAGAAAATGCCAATCCTTGAGCGCCGGCGCCAAATCCTCAACTAATTTTTTGGTTATAAATTTCAGAGTTTGCTCGTATGTCGCTTTGATTTTGAGGTCGGTTTCAAGAATTTCGCCGATATCCTTTTTGAGGCTCTCGCCTAAAAAAGAAACAATGCCGCCCGAAGCTTCCAAAAAATCAAGATCAAGCGCGGCTTTGATAAATTTTAAAATTCCGTCATTGTCGTAAACCGGCCGGCCGATCAGGCCAAAATCAATAAAGCCGATTTTGCTTCCCGGGAAAATAATCAAATTATCGGGATGCGGATCGGCATGAAAAAATTTGTCAATAAAATACTGGCGCATCAAATCGCAAATGAAACGGCCCGACGCTTCCAAAAGATTGATATTTCGTTCGTCCAAAATTTTTTTTGCCTCCTCCGGCCGGCTGTCAAGGTAAGCTATAATCCGCTTGATCTGGCTTCCTGAAAGAAATTCCTGAACCATAAATTTTGGGAATATAAACTCTTTATAAATTTTGGGGATAATAGTTTCTTCCAGTTTGTGCTTGCGGACATGCTCGTAAAAAATCTGATTGTTATTGGCTTCAATCCTGTAATCAAGATCGTTTTTGAGCCAAACTTCAAGCTGCTTTACCGCTTCTTTCATTGAAACCGATTTCAAAATGCCGATTTTGTCAATAAAAAATGAAATAAACCGCAGCAGGGCGATGTCGGCGGCAATATATTTTTCAATGGCCGGCTTCTGAATTTTTATAATTACTTCTTCCTTGCCGAGCCGAGCTTTGTAAACTTGATCAAAAGAAGCGGCGGCCAAAGGTTTTTTTTCAAGATCGTCAAAAACTTCATTGATTTCTTTTCCGGTTTCTTGGCGGAAAATTTGAAACATTTCTTCATTCGGCGCCGGCCGGGCGTTGTCGGCAAGATTTAAAAGAGCTTCGGCGTAAGCAAGCGGCAAAATATCAAAACGCATCGCCAAAATCTGCCCGAATTTTACAAAAACTCCTCCCAGCTCTTCAAGCATCAGGCGCAGGCGCAAAGGGTTGCTTAATCTGAAAACATTGCCGGCGCCGTCAACATAAGCCCGTTTAAAAGCGTACTTTAAAAAAAAAGCCGGCAAAAATATAAATCTGCCTAAAAAAAGAATCACAATCATTAAAGTCGGCCGGCTCAGGCCGCGCTTTTAAAACCAATCATTGCCAGCACTATGCTCATTATCACGCCGGCGAGGTATAGATTGGTCGGGTCAAGCCGGACATCTTTCCATAAAATAACCGCGATGGCGACCCAAATGCCGAAAATTGTAACCAAAGTCCACGGGTAACGCATGCCTATTATTATAAGTCATTGATTTTTTATTGCAAAATGCTAATTTGATATTGGATTTTGAATGTTTTTTTATAGGAGGAAAGAATTATGTCAAGATTCTGTCTTTACCAAGATAACGAAGGCCTTTACACTGAAAAAGAATTACTGGCAATCGCCGAAAAACATTTGGCTCATAATTACGCCCCTCCTGATAAAATTTTTATCAGCGGCGGCGGAATTTTCGTATATGATTGCGATGGCCGGTCTTACCATGATCTAAACGCCTGTTATTCGGCATTGCCGTTGGGACACAAAGAATCCGGGAATCTGGATACTTTCCCAAGGGCTTTTCATGAACCCGACCGGATCCTTTTCGCAAAAGAGCTGGCTGATTTTTGCGGAATGGATATGGTTTTACCGATGAACACCGGAGCCGAAGCGGTGGAAACCGCTATTAAACTTGCCCGCAAATGGGGTTATGTTGGCAAAAAAATTTTAAAGGATTGTGCCGAGATTATTGTCTGCAAAAACAATTTTCACGGCCGAACCACGACCATTGTGGGTTTCTCCAGCAATCCTCAATACAAGAATTTTTACAGTCCATACGCGCCCAACGCATTTATAGAAGTGGATTTCGGAGATTCTGAAAAACTGGGAAAAAAAATTACGCCTTATACCGTTGCTGTCCTAATTGAACCGGTTCAGGGCGAAGGCGGAATAATTTTTCCGCCGGACGGATATCTCTACGAAGTCAAAGAAATCTGCCGCGAACATAATGTTCTTTTCATGCTTGATGAAGTTCAAACCGGATTTGGCCGGACCGGCACGCGGTTTGCGTTTGACCACGAAGGCGCCAAGCCCGATATTCTGATTCTAGCCAAAGCTCTGGGAGGAGGAGAAGACGACATTTCGGCTGTGGTTTCATCCGAAGAAATAATGTCGCTTTTCCAGCCGGGCGACCACGGCAGCACTTTTGGAGGAAATCCCAAAGCCTGCCGCAGCGCCCGCAGATTTCTCAAGCTTTTTAAAGAACTGAACCTCGCTGAAAATTCCAAAATTCAGGGAGCTTATTTTTTGGAAAAACTGAAAGAATTTGCCGATAGTAAAACATCTATCAAAGAAGTAAGAGGACGAGGTTTATTTATCGGCATAGAATTTAATGAAAAGTTTGATGCCAAACGAGCCAGCCAAGCCCTTCTGAAAGCCGGACTTTTGACAGTAATCGCCAAAAAGCACATTTTGCGGCTTTCTCCGCCGCTCAACATAACAAAAAAGGATATTGATGCGATTATGGAAAAATTCCGCGAAGCGGATATTCCATAATCAATAAATAATTTGCCCCGCTTTAATTTTAATTTAAAAGCGGGGTTTGTTTTTGTCATATTCCAGACGACTGATATAATTAAAAAATGAGAGTTAAAAATCTGACTCACGCCAAAGGAGGATCATATTTTAAAGATTTGGTTTACGGCGCCAACGACGGCATTGTCACCGCTTTTGCGGTTGTGGCCGGAGTGGCCGGAGCTTCTTTATCGCCGGCTACGATCATTATTTTGGGCGCGGCCAATCTCTTGGCTGACGGGTTTTCAATGGCAATTTCAAGTTATCTGGCATCAGAGTCGTCCCGCGATCTCTTCAGTCGCGAACGTTTGGTGGAAGCGCTGGAAGCGGCCCGCCGGCCGGCTTCGGAAAAAAAAGAAATTCGCGCGATTCTGAAAAAAAAAGGCTACCAAGGAAACGACTTGGAAAAAATGGCCGAACTGATAGCTAAAAATAAAGATTTTTTGATTGATTTTATGATGACCGAGGAACTCGGTCTTTGGTCGGCCCAAGACAGCCGTCCTTTTCGGGAAGCCGCCGCGACTTTTTTGGCTTTTGTCGTTGCCGGCTCTCTGCCGATCATACCTTATCTTTTGATTGCTTCAGATCCAAACGTCTTTTTTTGGTCAGCGCTAAGCGCGGCTGGCGCGCTGTTTGCGGTCGGAGCCTTGCGGACGATTTTTACTTCCAAAAAATGGTTTTGGTCCGGCGGCGAGATGTTTTTGATCGGAGGCGCGGCCGCTTTTATCGCTTACGGCATCGGGTATCTCGTCAAAACAATCCTAGCTTAGATTCTTTTTGGCGGTATTCCTCAAGTTTAATTTTCTTTTTTAAAGTTTTGCCTTCGCGGAAAACTTCAAGATCAAGCTCGTCTCCGATATTTTGATTGGCGATAATGTCTTCAAGAGTTTCTTCTTCGGTGATTTTTTTCCGGCTGCAGCTTAAGAGGATATCGTATTCTTTCAGTCCGGTTTTCTCGGCCGCGCTTTTGGGAATCACGGCGAAATCGCCCGGACCGCCTTCGTTGACAATCAAAGCGCCGTAATCAAGCGGCAAATGGAATCTTTCTTTGATGGCCGGATTCAAAATCATGTAACGGACTCCCAAAAAAGGCCGGCGAATGCGGCCGTATTTTTTAATTTCGGCCAGATCTTTTTTGGCCTGTTCAATCGGAATGGCAAAACCGATATTTTGGGCGCCGAAAACAACGGCGGCGTTAATGCCGATTGCCCGGCCGTCAATATCTACCAGCGGCCCGCCGGAATTGCCGGGATTGATCGCGGCGTCGGTCTGAATAAGACCGCGCAGTCTTTCCTGATGGCCGGAAATGTCGGTGATGGCGGTTATCAGGCGCGAAAGTCCGGAAACAACGCCGGTTGAAACCGAGTTTTGAAACTCGCCCAAAGCGTTGCCGATGGCAATGACGGTCTGCCCAAGTTCAATGTTTCTGGCCGAACCTATTTCAACCGCCGACAGATTTTCGGCCTCTATTTTTAAAATTGCGACGTCATTGATCGGATCGTGGGCCAGAATTTTAGTTTCGTATTTTTTGCCGTCGGCGGCAAGGATGCTGTAAACCGCGCGCGGATCGGCAATTACATGCTTATTGGTAAGAATTATTCCGGAAGGGTCAATAATAAATCCGGATCCACCGCCGACTTTTATCCGGCCGGCTTCGTCCCGCGGAGCCTGATCCAAACGGGATTTCAAAAAAGCCTGTTCTTCGCGCGGAAGATGAAAAAATTCACGCGGAAGTTCGGAAGCGATTTCTTCCAAATCCTTAGTGACAACAACGCTTACCACCGCCGGCAGCGTTTTTTTGATCGCCGTTATTATTTGTTTTTGATAATCAATCATGATTTTTTATTATACTATTTTTACGTTTGTTGCAAAATTCATTTTCGTTGACTTGCGGAAAGACTAGGTTAAATATACCTTTAAATAAAGGAAAACACAAACAAAAACAAACGATTGTCAAAAAATCAAATTTCGCTATTATTAATATGAATTTAAAATTAGCCCCCATAGTTCAACGGACAGAATAGTTCCGTCCTAAGGAATAGATCTCCGTTCGATTCGGAGTGGGGGCAACGGGCCTATAGTTTAGTGGCAAAACATATCCATGGCATGGATAAGATCCGAGTTCGATTCTCGGTAGGTCCAAAATGAAACCCAAATTATTGTTAGCCGTTATTTTATCGGCAGGCGCGATGTTCGTTTTGGCAGCGATATTTAAAACTGGAAAAGAAAATGAAGCCGGAATCATCCGGCTTGAAATAAACAACGTCGGTCTTGAAGCCGAATTGGCCGATACTGCCGAAAAAAGAACCGCCGGCCTTTCCGGACGGGAAAAACTTCCTGAAAACCAAGGCATGCTGTTTATTTTTGACGCTCCGGCCTACTACCATTTTTGGATGAAAAATATGAAATTTCCGATTGACATCATCTGGATTAACAAAGATAAAAAAATCGCGGATATTGTCCGAAACGCGGCTCCCGAATCTTATCCCGAAATTTTCAAACCAAGCCAGGCCGCCCAATATGTCCTTGAAGTTAACGCCGGTTTTACCGAGCAACATCAGATAAAAATCGGCGAAACTGTTGACTTTCAGCATAATTTGGTATTAAAATAAATTTTAATATCTTGTCATAAAATTCATTTTTGTTGACTCGCGGAAAGACTTTGAAAATTAAGGGTTTTTATAAAGAAAAATAGCGGTCGGAAAACCCCGCCCTTTTGGTCCTCGTCAAAAGGGCGGGGGCAAACGGGGTACCGCGTCATTTTTCTGAAGTAAAAATCCTATAATTTTCAAGTCTTGGAGCGCTGTCATAAGAAAATGAATTTGACGACAAGATTTTATATAAACACAACAAATAAATGCTGATAGAAATAAAAAATCTGCCGGAATCGGAAATAGAAATAACAGGCGAAGTTTCGGCTGAAGATTTTGAACGGGCTTATCAAAGAACACTCAAAGACTTGAACGCGAAAACGAACATTCCCGGATTCAGGCCGGGTTATATCCCCGAAAATATTCTGGTTGAAAAAATGGGCGACGACGCTTTGCTGGAATTGGCGGCCGAAACGGCTTTGACCGAGGCTTATCCTAAAATTATCCAAGACCATAAAATTGAAGCGATCGGCCGGCCGAAAATAACCATCACTAAAATCGCCAAAAAAAATCCTTTGGGCTTTAAAGCCGTGACGGCCGTCTTGCCGAAAATAAATCTGCCGGACTACAAAAAAATCGCCTCTGAAATTATGGCCAAAAAAGAAAATATCGCGGTGGAAGAAAAAGAAATTGACGATGCTTTGGAATATCTGAGACAAAGCGCCAAGCGCAAAGCTGAAAGCGGGAAAAAGCAGCCGACAGGAGACGGAACGGAAAAAAACGCGTTGCCGGAATTTAATGACGATTTCGCCAAAAGCTTCGGCCAACCGGACCTGGCCGGTTTAAAAAATGTTCTGCAAAACAATATCCTTGAGGACAAAAAAATCAAAGCGCGCGAACGGAAAAGAATGGAAGCGCTGGAAAAAATCGCCGCGATAGCCGGAATTAACGTTCCGGAATTGCTGATTGAGGCCGAAAAAAACAAAATGCTTCAGGAACTGAAAAGTTCAATTGAAAATATGGGGCTGAAATGGCCGGATTATTTGGCGCACATCAAAAAAACAGAAGAGGAATTGCAGAAAGACTGGAAAAATGAGGCTGAAAAAAGAACCCGCTACGCCATGATTTTGCGCGAAATAGCCGCTGCCGAAAAAATTGAGCCGTCGGCCGCAGAACTGGAGAGTTTTGCTGAAAAAATTCTTTCGCAATATCCCGAAACCGAACGCCGAAAAATTGACAAAGAGCGCCTGAAAGATTATGCTTATGGCATAACGCGCAATGAAAAAGTTTTTCAATTATTGGAATCTAATCAAAAAGCTAAAATCTAATGGACGAAGAATTTTTCAACTATTTAATTCCGACCGTCATTGAAAAATCGCAATTCGGCGAGCGGGCTTATGACATTTATTCGCGGCTTTTGAAAGAGCGGATTGTTTTTGTGGCCGGCCCGGTTTCCGATCCGGTGGCCAACACTGTCATTGCCCAGCTTTTGTTTTTGGAATCGCAGGATCCCAAAAAAGACATTTCGCTTTATATCAATTCGCCGGGCGGATCGGTTTCGGCAACTCTGGCTATTTACGACACCATGCAGCACGTAAAGCCCGACACTTCAACCATTTGCGTCGGCTTTGCGGCTTCGGGCGCGGCCATACTGCTCGCGGCCGGCACCAAAGGCAAGCGTTTTGCCCTTCCCAATTCCGAAATTATGATCCATCAGGTGCTTGGTTCGGCCGAGGGTCAGGCGACTGAAATTGAAATTTCAGCCCGCCATATTCTCCGGGTCAAAGAAAAATTGAATAAAATTCTGGCCGATCACACCGGCCAGCCTCTTGAAAAAATTGAAAAAGACACAGACCGCGACTTTTTTATGGACGCCGAAGAAGCCAAAAAATACGGAATAGTGGACAAAATCATAAAAAAGCAAAAAATCTCCCAATAAAAAATAATGCCGCCCGCGATCTGATGATTGCAGGCGGCGATAATAACAAACGGGTTTAAATTTTTGGCTGAATAATTATTCTTTTCTTCAACCAATATAAAGTTCGTTTTTCAGAATGATTCCTAAAAAACTCCTTTATAACTTGAGCGCAGGAATTGCATACCACAACCTTCGCGCTGACTTTTTTGATTAAAAAATTTACTTCCGGATTGCCTGTTTTTCCATTATTGTACTGGCTAATTTCTCTTCCGCAATCAGCCATACAACATACCCGAGAAGGATAAACTTTTAAGGTAATATCCCACCCATACTCATCATCAGCAGTAAGTTCGCGTATTTGCCCATTTACTTTGTACATTTTTTCCTCCTTTCAAAATCAATTTATCCGCTTAAAATATACAAAAAACAATCATTTTTGTCAACCCCGTTGAGATAATTTAACTTTTAGCTTTTAAAATATCGGGAATGAGTTTGGGCAGCAAAGAAACGCCGGTCATTTCTTTCGGTATCGGCAGACCTAAGAGGTCAAGCGCAGTCGGCGCGACATCGGTCAGCATTCCTATAGTTTTCTGATAGTTTTCAGCAATTTCTTTTTCGGATTTTTCAGTCTGAAATTTGAATTTGTCAGCCGCGATAAAAAAAAGAACCGGATTGGTCGTGTGTTTGGAACGGATCTCGCCGGTCTGGCGATAAAGTTTTTCTTCGGCGTTGCCGTGGTCGGCGGTAATAATCGCGGCGCCGCCTTTTTCTAAAACTTTGGGAATGATTTGGCCGACTGAAAAATCAAGAACTTCAAGAGCTTTGACGGTTGCTTCAAAACTGCCGGTGTGGCCGACCATATCGGCATTGGCAAAATTGACTAAAATAAAGTCGTAATTATCCATCATGGTTAAAACTTTCTCCGTAATTTGGGCCGCTGACATTTCGGGATGTTCGTCAAAATGAGCCGTTGGCAAAGACGGAACAAGGAATCTGTCTTCGCCGGGAAACGGGTTTTCTTTGCCGCCGTTGAAAAAATAAGTGACGTGGGCGTACTTTTCAGTCTCGGCAATGTGGAGCTGACGCAATCCGGCGTTGGAAATAATTTTGGCCAGAGGCATTGCAATGTCAATTGCCGGGTAAGCCACTTCTGCCGGAAAATCAGGAGAATAAGCGGTCATGGTCGCAAAAAATAAATTTGATATTTTCTTTCTCTGAAAATGGCCGAATTTTTCAAGCATAAA
>JBBTTU010000023.1:0-7206 GCA_038064075.1 Patescibacteria group bacterium | reverse complement strand
ACTAAAAAAAATCACGGCGTCGTTTTCTTCAATCCGGCCGACGGCTTGACCGGCTTGAAACCGAAAACCCGGCCCGACAAATTCATCAAAAACATTTTGAGAATAGTGCTTTTCAATATAAGCCGCAGGCGACTGGAACGGCGCGCCTTCGCCTTCGGTCAAAAGACGGTATGCTTTTTCAATCAGGTCCCAATGGCCGTCGCGATCCATCGCGAAGCTCCGGCCGATTACCGAAGCAATTCTGGCAAAAGGGTATTTTTGCGAAAGGAGGCTTTCAAGATCGGTGAAAAATCCGGCGGCCTCGTCAAGCGGCGAATCGCGGCCGTCAGTGAAAAGATGCAAATAAACTTCTTTTAATTCGTTTTGGCCGGCAAAATCCAAAAGAGCGTAAAGATGCTCGGCATAGGCATGAACCGATCCGGACGAAAAAAGGCCGCAAAGGTGGAGTCGGGAATTGTTTTTTTTGACATGCTCGGCCGTTTTTTGAAAAGCCGGATTTTTGAAAAAAGAACCGTCCCGAATTGAAGCAATAATGCGCGGCAAATGGGAATAAATTATCCGGCCGGCGCCCATGGTCAGGTGCCCGACTTCGGAATTGCCTTCCTCGCCCCAAGGCAGGCCGACCGCCGAACCGGAAGCCTGCAGGGTCGCGAAAGGAAAAAACTTTTCAAGATATTCAAAATTCGGGCATTTGCTGTAGCGCCGGGTTGATTCCGGATCTCTGGTGCTGACTCCATAGCCGTCCAGCACTATTAAAACCATTGGCCGAAAATCATAAACCATAATTTATTTTAGCTTATAAGCGCCGTTTGACAAAGAATTAAAGTTTTGTTATGTTTGGATTATTGCGTTGAATTTATGAATAACCTGAAAATAACAATCAAATATCATGCTTATCACATCACAAACAATAATCAAAATTATTGCAGTCGGGTTTTTCGGCACGATTTTCGGCTATGTGGTGCGCCAAATCATCGGAGAATACCGGCGTAACTCAATAGAGCTGAAAATAAAACAACTCTTAGTTGATGCCAGAGCCGAGGCTCAAAAAACTCTGGAAGCCGCCAAACAAAAAGCTGAAACTGTTCTAGAAGAAGTCAAGCGCGAAGAAAAAGATCGCCTGACTACACTCCGCAAACTTGAAGAACGAACCGCTCAAAAAGAAGAATCTTTGGAGCGGCGCCGGCTCGGCTTGGATTCGGAAACGCGGTCTTTGGAGAAAAAAACCTCGGACTTGAAAACCCGTTATGAAAGTTTGGAGGCGATTGAAATTCAAAAAAGAAAAGAGCTTGAAAAACTGGCCGGCCTTCCGGAAGAGGAAGCCAAGGCTCTGCTGATTCAAAGCGTTGAAAAAAAATACGAAGCCGACATCCTGACGCGCATTCAAAAAATGGAAACTTTCGGCCAGGAACAATTTGAACAGCGCGCCCGCGAAACTTTGGCCGGAATAATGCAGAGGCTGGCTTCATCAACCGCTTCCGAAATCACGACAACCGCCGTTGAAATTCCGTCGGAGGACATCAAAGGAAAAATTATCGGCAAAGAAGGCCGGAACATCAGAGCGCTTGAAAGAGCGGCCGGAGTTGAAGTCATCGTGGACGACACGCCCGGCTCCATCGTCATTTCAAGTTTTGATCCGGTCAGGCGCCACATTGCCAAAATCGCTTTGGAAAATCTGATTCTTGACGGACGGATTCAGCCGGCCCGAATTGAAGAAACGGTTGAAAAAGCCAAAGCCGAAGTTGAAAAAATAATGAAAGAAGCCGGCGAAGCCGCAATTTATGAAGTTGGGGTTTTTGACGTTGACCCGAGGCTGATCAATCTTTTGGGGCGGTTGCGATTCCGCACCAGTTACGGCCAAAATGTTTTGCAGCACTCAATTGAAATGGCTCATCTGGCCGGAATGCTGGCGGCTGAATTGAAAGCCGACGTGCCGATCGCCAAAAAAGGAGCGCTCTTCCACGACATCGGCAAAGCGGTTGACCACGAAATCCAGGGCACTCATGTTGAAATCGGACGCAGAATCTTGCAAAAATTCAACGTTGACGAAAAAATAATCAAAGCCATGCAGTCGCACCACGACGAATATCCCCATGAAACTCTGGAATCAATCATCGTGCAGGTGGCCGACGCCATCTCCGGCGCCAGGCCCGGAGCCCGCCGCGACACCATTGAAAATTATCTCAAGCGGCTGGAAGATCTGGAAAACATTGCCGCCGCTTTCGGCGGAGTTGAAAAATCCTATGCCATTCAGGCCGGACGCGAAATAAGGATTTTTGTCACGCCGGACAAAATCTCGGATTATGAAATGAAAAAACTGGCCCGCGACATTGCCGACAAAATAGAGCAGGATTTGCGCTACCCGGGAGAAATCAAAGTTCATGTCATCCGCGAAAACCGGGTGGTGGAATACGCCCGATAGCAGAACTTCTAAAAACGTGATATTTTAATTAAAAGAAACAAAAAGTCGCAAACTAAAAATTAAAAAACTTAATCAGCTAATAAACCATTTTTATGAACAAACCAATGCTTGCCGAGGTTGTGCATGAGAAACTGGGCGGGACAAAGAAAGCCGCTGATGACGTAGTTGATCTTGTTTTTGACACGATTGTCAACGCCTTAAAAAACGGCCAGGAAGTCGCCATTGCCGGTTTCGGCGCATTCTCCGTGAAACAAAGGGCGGCCCGAAAAGCCCGAAACCCCAGAACCGGCGAGATGGTTGATGTTCCGGCAATGAAAGCGCCGAAATTCAAAGCCGGAAAAAATCTAAAAGAATCGGTGCGCTGAACGTTTAATCAAAAAAGGCCGCCGCCGTTGCAAAGGCGGCCTTTTCTTTTGCCAAAATTCTAATTTTATTTTCCAGAGTAAAGGAAGTTTTCGTTTTAAACTTTCAAGACTGTTATATCTAAAGATGCTTGTGCACTTTAGGAGAACAGGTTAGAACCTCTCTCAAGGCTCTAACAGAGCCATTTATGCTTAATATTGTAGCATCGTGGAGCTGATTTTACACGTCTAGATGACTCCAAAACGCTGTTTAGAAGCACTCTGTCCGAAATCTCGGTAAAATCCCATCCAATGTTAAAACCTCGTCTTATCACCTTTCTTGATTGACTCTGGATATTTGCCAAAAAGCGTTACTGCATAGCCCGGAAACCAGAAAAGAAACCAGAGACTGGCAAAAAACCAGAAATAACTTCCGAAGCCGGTTCGTTTCAAGCAGGCATTCTCAAAAGCTTCTTTTTGTAGAATATAGTTATTTATATCAAACTGCGAACTTTGAATCGCCTGAAAGTTCTTAACTGTTATTTCCCGAGACATCTGATTACACATCCATTGTCTGCGAAATTCCGAATATAGATTAAAAGTAGAAGCTATCAAAAAAAGTATGGCAAGGCTTAATGCAAAAATAAAAATCCGACCAAGAGTTTTACTTGTCGATGGTGAACTTGGTTTTTGGTTTTTACTTTCTGTTTTTTCGTTCATTTTAATTAAAATTTTTGCTTAAAATCCCACCATATTATTTGTATTGAATCTATCCATGTTAGAACCCGCAGAAACTGTGATTTGGAAACGATCTAAGCGCTGTTCGAACGCCCAAACTGAAATTCTGTGCGGACAGGGGTAATCGAAACCCCACCTGCTGCTTGGAAGGCAGCCGTTCTACCACTAAACTATGTCCGCATGGAAAAAAACCAATATAAAATTATTTTTAACTAATTACGCTAATTATCAATAAAAATCAGGTAAAAGTAAAACCCCCGCGCTTATGCATAAGCGCGGGGGTTAATTATAAAGCTGAAAGGAAGGATTCATCAACGACATATGTCAAATCCCTCCTTTTTTAAAATCTCACAAATTGTGTTTATCCGGATGGCCCAACCCATCCGTTTCATGTTAGTGAACTCGCCCTGCACCAAACCGACGAGTTCAAAATTTCCATCTCTAATGGCAACAACCGGAGAACCAGAATCCCTGACATTAACACCGTTAGAGATCATAAACGCATTGTCGGGGTTTCCGTATCCCCTATGTATCACTGCTTTTTTAGGAGGGCCTTTTACAGAACTTACAATGCCCTCCTTCACCACCAAAGATCCTATCCTGTCTCCCATTTGATATAGGAAATTTCCAACCTTTAATTCATCGCTATTCCCGACAGGATACGGGAACGCGTGAAGCTCTATATTATCCGGAACGCTGAAAATGGCTATATCGTTTTCAGCATTCTTATAAATATTTTTTAGCAGAATCAACTCACCTTGTTCTTGAACAAGATAAGTCTTTTCTGATTCTAATTCTAAATGGCGGGGCTCGCAAACCGCGCAATCGCATTCACTAACAACATGACTCAAAGCCAAAATTCTTTTTGAAGAAATTGCCAAAGCAATACCTCCAAATTCAGTTGTCAGTTTTTTCTCTGTTTCCTCATTTTCATTTGCCTTGCTGCAATGAAAATGAGTATGAAGAGTCACAATGGATCTGAAAATAATCTCCAAATCCATTTTTTCCTGATCAACAAATAGGACATGATTGTCGTATTTGCCGTCAGGCTTGGGCAAATAGTTTGGCTCTTGAACAAATTCTTGAACTGCAGAAGCCTGCCCGCAAAAAAATACAAACAAAAACAGCAAAAAAAACAACTTTTTCATTTTTTAATCTCCTTTCCTTCCATTAATTCCTTCCGTTGGTCAAAAGTTAATCTAAAAAAAGCGAGAAATGCTTTTTTTGTTCCGACTTCATCGGCGTATATAATAATAAGTTTGTAATTATCCTTATTATTATATACAAAGGTGTTGTTATGTTTGTGCACCAACTTATAATTTATATCTGACAAGAAACTTTCAACTGTTTTTTTATCAGGCATTCTGATAATAATCTTTTCAATTGCCTTCAACCTGTAATACGGCCGGGAAAACTTTGAGAAAACCGGAAAAATTTTTTCCCAGTGCCCGTTTTTCGCTGCCGCTATCATTATATCTTCAAAGAATTGGTTAGAAATTTCTTCAAAATAAGATTCAAAGCTATAAGGTTCAAATTCATCTTTATAAGGTTCATAAACGCCTTTTTCTTTGTCGTGAAGTTGTTCTTTCATATTTTTCTCAGTTCTAAATTTAAGCCCGGAGACATTTGTTACTTCTTTAAAAATAACCATCACTTTCTCTATCAAAGTAACGGCTTTTTCCATGTCTCCGCGGCTGGCATAGCCGTAAGTAGCAATAGAATACAAAATCCACCATTTCAGTTCGTAATCTTTAATCAAATCAGCCGCCGCAACCGCCTCCTCTATTTTACCTTCATTCAAGAATTTTAAACTGCTTTTATATATGAGAGCGTCTTCTGGATCATACAGATGATGACTATCATCGAATGTATGACTTTGCGCCACGGGAGCAATCAACAACACGAACAACAAAACAACTGATAATGATAATATTTTTTTCATTTTTCCCCCCCTTTTTCGGTTTTTTCTTGATAAATTTTCTCAAAAACATTGAGAAAATGATTATCAATATTGTTCTGGCAATCGGTCTCATAAGTCACCCATTTAGGTTCTTTCAGACCGAGAGTTTCCAAATAATCATGATCGGCGTGGCAGCCGACAGTGATGATTTCTTTATCTTGGATTTTTTGATGCCAAATCGCGATAATTTTAAATTTTCCTTCACGTCTAAAATCTAAGATAAGAACCAATTTTTCTTTCAGCATTTCCTCTTTTATCGGTTCGGCAAAACCAGTCTTTTCAAACTCGCCGAAAACCGCTGTCCCGACCCATGGAATACCTGACCACCGCTCCATCCCTATTAAAAAAAATTGAAGATGAAGAATCTCACTGTAATAATCAGAAATACCTTCGGGAAGTTTTCCCCCGAAAACAGAGCCAACCAAACTGAAAAACAAAATAATAACCGCTAAAAACATTCTTTTCATTCTTTTCATTTTCTTTTCACCTCCCTTTTTCCGAATAACTGTTATAAAAATAATCAATGCCAGAAACTTCTTTTTTCGGCGCTGAAAAATACAAAGATATTATGGCTATTGCAGTAAAAATCAGCCAAAATATCCAAAATAGAGGTTCCTTTGTATTACATTTCATTCTTCTCATTCTTCCTCCTTTTTTTGCCCGATAATTTCATCCAGATTTTGGAGAAAATCACCTAACCCTTCCTCGCAGCGCGATGGCTCAAAAGTCACCCATTTTGGTTTTCCCGAACCCAAAGTTTCCAAATAATCATGATCGGCGTGACAACCGACAGTGATGATTTCATTTTTTTCTTGTCTCCGGTGCCAAATCATGATGATTCTGTATCTTTCCCCGCGCTCCAAAACTAATATTAATTTTTCAGTTAATATTGGTTTTTGCGTCGGCTGGACAGTGGCGCCGTCATCCCCTTTCCCCAGCACAGCTGTAATCATCCAAGGCGCGGCCGGCGACGATTGGCTCAATCCTAACAATTTGAATTGCTCAATGTTTTTATAATAATCAAACGATCCATCCGGCAGTTTTCCCCCGAAAACAGAGCCAACTAAACTGAAAAACAAAACAAAAACAATTACTGGCAATATCTTTTTCATCTTTCCTCCTTTGTCAAAGAGCGGATTTTCTGATCATTTCTGCTCATTTTGACCTAAATTTTTGGTACGGGTCAAAAAAAAATCCGGCGCCACACTCAAATCCCTTAACTAGGGATAGAGTCGGCACCGAATTTTCCAGTGGCCCTTTCCTTTCTGTTTATTCAATCCTATATGATTAAAAAATGAAATCAAATGAAATATAATTTATAACCTGAATTTCAATTTATGTCAAATTCAATGGTCTATCAGCAAAACGAGTGTTTTGCTTTATAAATACAATCAGGCAAAAGTAAAACCCCGCCTAAGCGGGGTTTTACTTTTATTTAGGCGGTTTCTTCTTCGGAAGATTCAGAATCGCTTTTTTCTTCCGCCATCGGAGCGCCGCAACATTCTTTTGCTTCATCGCTGACGCTGCCGCACTTTTTGCATTTGTAAGCCATATTATATTAACAAACTATAAATTAGTAATATGCAATCTAAACAATGAAAAACGACCTTTCAGTCTTTTCTCTTATAAGATATAAAATCTTACAAGTATCCCCCATACTATCATCTTTTATTTAAAAAAGCAATCCCCTGTCATTGATTGAGAGAGACCGCGAGTAGCCAATGAAAAGTTTTTTCTCCGTTCTC
>JBBTTU010000022.1:0-4297 GCA_038064075.1 Patescibacteria group bacterium | reverse complement strand
TGAAAGTTTTGAGATCGGATAAAACAACTGAAGCCGCGGCCGTTCCTTTGGCCGCAAATAAAACGCTTATTTCAACGGCTTGCTTATTTGTTTGTTTAAAAAATTGAGCAGTTTGATTAAAAACTTGATTGGAGAATTTTCTGAAATCTTTGAAATTAGCATAAATTGATTCAGGATGGCGGTAAAAAAAGATTCCTGCAAGAAAGATAATAATAGATAAACAAGTCAGAAGATAATCCTTTTTAAACTTCACCGAAGTTTTCACCTTCGCAGAATCTTCAGTCGGTAAATTTAAAAGCAGACGGTCCCAGGAGTCAGTTTTATTAACAGAAGTTGTCTTAATTTTAGATTCTGAAAACGAGAGCTTCGATTCAAAAAGATCTCTTAATTTTTTTACTTCTTCTTTCAGCTCCGCGATTTCGTTGTTTTTATTCTTTATTATGTTTACGCCGTTTGCGCCAACAGCTTGGCGCAAATTTTTCATTTCATCTTCCGGAACAAACCAATTGCCGTTAATCATTTCAGCTTTTAATTTTTCTTTCAAAATCAGTTGGCGCAAATATTCTTTGCTATATCCGCAAAGCGACGCCGCAAAATTAAGCGAAAAGAATCGCCTGCCTTCACGCAAAATTTCGCCAATGATTTTTCTTGCCATACGGTTTTATGTTTATTATAAAATTATTATTCTAGCTTGGAAAATTAATTTTTAAAAAATATGTGCATAACTTTTAATGAAAATAAAAAAAACCGAAAGATTATTCCGGTTTTTTAAAAACGATCTAAAGAATGAAAATGGTCAGAATGGGTTTTGAAACATTAATAAACCATCATAAAAGTTATAAAATTGGCGGAATTTGTTTGCTAATTAACGCGATAACCATTCCTATTACGGCAAAAACAACGCCAATAATCCAAAAACGCATAGTGATTTTATAAGGCGGCCAGCCAATGGCTTCCAAATGATGATGAAGCGGCGCGATTTTAAAAATCTTGCGGCCGAAAAATCTTTTTGACAAAAGCTGAATAAGACTTGATCCCGCGGCCAGAACCAAAGGCAGGGCGATAATCGGCAGAATTAAAACTGAATCGGTTAAAAAAGCAAGTACGGTGAGCACGGTGGTTAAACCCATAATTCCTGTTTCACCCATATAAAATCGGGCGGGCGGAATATTGAACCACAAAAATGCGAGCAGCGCTCCAACCACAACTGCGGCAAAAGCCGCCAGGTCAATTTGATTCTGAAAAAAAGCAATGCCGGCATAAGCTGAAAAAGATGAAGCCAGAACTCCTCCGGCCAAACCGTCCAAGCCGTCAATTACTCCGCCTGAAAAAGTAGCGGCCATAACCAATATGAAGAAAAGCGGAAAAAGCGGCCCTAAAATAATTTTACCCCAGAAAGGAACAAACACGCCGTTCTGTTCCAGTTTGACGTAAAACCACCAAGCCCCGGCCGCGGCGATTAAAATGATCAATATAAGCCTGCGGGAAAAACGCATGCCGCCGGCGATATATTTGCCGCGGCCGAAAATCTGAAAAAAATCGTCAAACAATCCGACCAACGCCGCGCTAACTAAAGTGAAGAGCGGCAGCCAAGTTTGAGTCCGGCTTAAAAAATTCAGCTTTTGGAATACAGCCGACGCCGGGAAAAAAGAAGCCAAGAATTTAAATAAAAAAATTATTAAAAGAGGCGCAATCCAAATCAGTATTCCTCCCAGGCGCGGAATGTTTATTTCGCGTTCGGAATGCAATGCGCTGAAAATCGGCGTTGGCGATCCGTCGGGAGCGAATTTGCGCGCCTCTTTGCGCCACAATTTATACTTGTAAAGATAATGAGTAAGGGGCGGGGTCAAAAATAGGCCGACAAAAAAAGAAAGAGCGCCAAGCCCAAAAATTTTAAGTATGTTTAAAATCATAACCCGGCCCAAATTTTAGTCGCTTCATAAATTTTCATTGCGTCCGAAAACCGGCCGTCAAAAGACGATCCCATAACAACGGCGGCAAACTGCCGGCCTGGTCCGAGACTAAATGCAAACGCCAGATTGCCTCCGGCTAAATCAGTATAGCCGGTTTTAACCGCGATTAAACCGGGAAGATGCATTAGAGAGCGCGCACTTGATTCAAAAACATGGCGCCGGCCCTCTTTAGAAAAGATAATAAGTTCCTGACGGTTTGTAACCAAAGTAATCTCCGGCCTGGTCTTAAGCAGCCAGACAAAAAATTTAGCAAATTCACTTGCATTCCCGTAAGCGCCGGCCAAATTTTTATTGAAATCAAGGCCGGTGTTATTCAAAAAATAAGTTTTTTGCAAACCCAAATTACTGACCAAAAGGTTCATTTCATTTACAAACCAGCTGGCATCTCTATTTTTCGGATCAAGATTGCGGACCCAGAGAGCTAAAGCGCTAGCGGCGTCGTTTGATGATTTTACGAGCATGCCGGCTAAAAGATCGGCGGCATCAAAAGATTCGCCAATTAAAAAGCCGTCGTCCCCTTCTTCGGCGATTGCTTCAGCCGCAATCATGACCCGCCGGCGCGCCAAATCAGACTCATCAATAGCTTTACTTGCTACCGCGGCCGCAACCAATTTGGCCAGGCTCGCAAGCGGCCGGCTTAAATCGGCGTTTTTGTCAAAAATTATTTTATCCTGATTTAAATCCAAAACAACTGCCGCATGAGCCTCAAGCTCTAAATTTTCGTAAGGATTGATCCGGGGTTTATTTTGATCGCTGTTTAAATATTTGTTGAAAAAAATATAGCCGGAGGCTGAAACCGCGTCTGACGACGCGGCCGAAGAAAAATCTTTTAAGAAAATCGGCTTGCCGCTTTTTTTCGGCGGCAAAAAAACAGAGGCGCCGGCAAGCATAATAAGCAAAATTAAAACAAAAATGATCCTCATTGATTTTCAATTTTAGTTTCGCTCTTTAACGCTTCTTCCAGACGTTTTTTGAAATCAAAGTATTGCGGAAGCTGTTCCTGGCGGTTCAATCCCAAAAATTTGAGAAAATCAGCCGATATTTGATAAAGGTAGCTCCGGTTGTTTTTAGGATCCGGCGAGCGGAGAATTAATCCACGGATTAAAAGATTTCTTAAAGTATAAGAAGAATTTACTCCGCGGATGTAATCAATTTCAGGCCTTGACAGCGGTCCGCGGTAGGAGACTACCGCCAGCGTTTCAGCCGCGGCCCGGCTTAAATCGCGCGATACCGCATCTTTAACCAAAGCCTCAACATCTTGTGTAAATTGCCGTTTAGTGGCCAATTGCAAAGTTTCGCCGTGCCAAACCAAAGTTAAAGCGCTGGAAATTAAAGCCTGATCCAGATTTTCGGCGGCCTGCCTGATTTCGGTTTTGGTCCGGCCAAGAAGTTTCGCCAGTTCCTCTAAAACCATCGGATCGCCGTGAACAAAAAGTGTAGCTTCAATCCGTTTTGCCAGTTCATTCACCTCGTTAGAAATTATCATAATAATAATTTAATTTTTCTTAATTTCCACTTCCCCAAAGAGATTCTTTTGTTCCACATCCAGAAAACCCTGTTTAATCAGTTCAAGAATCGCCAGAAATCCGACAATCAGCTCCGATTTGTTTTTAGCCGAAATAATTTTGTCCAGCGTCCCGAAAATCCGACTCTGGATGCGGCTGATAATATCGCGGGCTTTCTGTTCAATTGTAATGATTTTAGCCAGCGTCTTTTGCGGAAGCAAATCCGGAACCGGGAAAGAATCAATCAACCGTTTTTGGATTTCCCGCAAAAATTCAATATTTATTTTATCGGGCGGCAAAAAACCAAAATTATATCCCAAAAGAGCTTGGCGGGAAAAAAGACTTTGTTTGGCTTTGGCCAGATACTCAAAATTTTTGGCCAAAACTCTGAATTCTTTCAAAAGTTTAAGCTTCATTTCCAATTCCTCAATTGATTCTTCCTCCTCTTCGGTTAGTTCAAATGACGGAATCAAACTCCTTGATTTTATAAGCATTAAAGTCGCGCCGACGGTTAGGAAAGAGGCCGTTTCGGCCCGGGGCATATTTATCTGCGATTTTAAATAATTTAAATAATCTTGGCATACTTCGGCCAGCGATATTTCGTTAATTGCCAGTTTTTTTTCTTCAACCATATCAAGAAGCGCGCCAAAAGGTCCCTCAAATTTTCCGGTTTTGACTTTATAGACCATTGCAAATTTTAACAAATCGGCTTGTTATTTTCCAGCCTTATTCCGGCTTTTTACGGTTTTCAAGCTCAATTCTTTCAATTGTTCTTTGCTGATTTCGCTCGGCGCGTCCATCATCAGATCGCGGCCGTCG
>JBBTTU010000021.1:0-13868 GCA_038064075.1 Patescibacteria group bacterium | reverse complement strand
TCAGTCGTTCCGCTCAAAATGGGTTCGTGCAAAGTTTAGAATTGAGCACCAAAATCTGATTTGTTGTATATTTTGTTTTTGGTCCGCCCACCAGGAATCGAACCTGGAACCTTATCCTTAAGAGGGATCTGCTCTGCCAATTGAGCTATGGGCGGTTTTTATCATGAAAAAGAATTTGTGCCCCCGGCGCGATTTGAACGCGCAACCTTCAGCTTCGGAGGCTGACGCTCTATCCAATTGAGCTACGGGGACCGGAATCTAAAAACTTTAAGACTTTAAGTATGCCGGTCGGCGATAACAAAAGCGGCGACTGATTCTGGTTTGGTGAAAGCTTCCAATCCAAAACCGCGGGCCATGCCGCAAACAGCCTCTTTAAATTCTTTGGTCGGTCCGTTTTCGCCGACATCAATATGAACCGCTATCTGATTATTCCAGAAAAATTCCTCGCCGAGCCGGTCTTTCAAGAAACTGCGCAATTCCTGCGCCAAAGTAATTGACTGCATCACTTCTTTATAAATCCGATCGCGAAGCGTGGCGTATTTTTCCAATCCGGATTTAGTCCAAAAATAGCGGCCGCCGTTATTAATCCGCCATACCGCGATGGCTGTGACGATTTCGGCCTCGGCTGAAGCCCGCGAATCGCTGCCGATCATAACCGAGTATTTCTCGGCGGGCTTATCTTTGATGTAAACCGTGATTTCGTCGGCACTTCCTCAAAAGAAATGATTTTGTAGGGCGTATGAAAGCGGAATTTGGCGCTGGGATTCATTGACATTGTCAGCTAATAATAAATTAAAATTTTATTTAAAGCAATGTCGGCTGACGGTCTTTTTCTTGATCTTCTTTAACTTCTTTTTTAGACAAAACCCGCCAATTAACAGGAAGAGTTATTTCACTAAACGCTGATCGCGAAAAAAATTTGACCCGGCCGTTTTCTTTGCCGAATTCATAAAGTTTTCTGGTGACCTCCACGTCTTTAAGGCAATAGTCTTTAACTTCCTGAATACGGCCCTGGCGAAACCATTCCAACGCCGCCAGTCCGTCGGCGCTTTTAGCCAGTCCCAAAGTGGTCCGGGACAGATTGTCCAGACTAACTCTGAATCCGGCCGCGGATTCAACATCGTTCATCAAATCAAGAATCGCGAATTTATTGAGATCAACGGACAGATAGGGCTGCAAAACCGGTATGTCAAAACTTTTTATGTTAAAACCGATGAGCGCGCCGGCTCCATTGATAAGTTCTTCAAATTTTTTAAGCTCGCTCTCCTCAAAAATATGATATTTGTCCTCGTTATATGAATAAGCTCCCAACACCGAAACTTTCAAAAGTTCGGGATGATTTCGGCCGACCTCGGCAAATTCTTTCTGGGTTTCCAAATCAAAAACAATAATATCCTTTTCAGGCATAACTACTTTTATCACATTTTGCCCAAAATTAAAAGATGAAACACTAAGAACGCGGTTTGTCGCGTTCTTAGTGTTTACTTGCTTGTTGAACTAATTGAAAAATTATCTCGTCTTTAAAAAAATCCTTTAAAAAGGCAGATCAAAAGCGTAGGCGCCGGCGCCGGTCAAAACCAAAGCCAAAGCCATGACCAAAAGGGCTAAATCAAATTCATAGCCTCCGGCAAAACCCTGTTTGAATTTAACTTTAACTATCGCCACCAGCATGTTGAAAGCAATAAGCAAAGCAACCGGCTGGACTGCAAAACCCAAAATCAAGGCGATGCCGCCGAAAAATTCAACAATTCCGACAACCAAAACCCAAAATTTGGCCGGCCGGATGCCGATTGATTCAAAAAAAGCAACGGTCTGGCTGAAACCGGTAAAAAGTTTGGGATAGCCGTGAACCGCAAACACCGCGCCCAAAACAAGGCGCAGAATTAAAGGAGCAAAAAAACCGTAATCAAGAAAAGTTGGAAATAAACTTGGCATATATATATTTTAACTCAACTGTTAATTTGCGACCTTTATAAAAATTTTTTAAACCAATCTATAATTTCAGGCATTAATTCCGGATGAGCCGCAAATAAATCAGTGCCGTGCCCGCCTTTTTCAAAAATTTTTATATCTTTTTTGCAATTCGCCGCGTCATAAAGTTTCCGAGCCATTGAATCGGCGCCGATTACTCTGTCGTCGCCGGCGGCCGCAAAAAAAACCCCTTGATTCGGCCTGATTTTAACCGCCGGCTCCAAAGTTTCAATGCCGCGATAGTTTAGTCCCGGTGAAAGCAAAACAGCGGCGCTCGTCTCATCCGATTCGGCTAAAAACTGCAAAGCCAAGTTGGCGCCGATGGACGCTCCGGCCAAAAAAAATTTAGAATGGCCTTCGTCTTTTTGAAATTGAAATCCGACCCGCGCGTCTTCAATGCTTTTCTGGTGCTGGCTGTCGCTGAAACTGCGCCAGCCGTCCGGCCCACCCTCAGACTGGCCGTGCCCCCGAAGATCAATTGCCAGAACGCCGAAGCCGGCTTGATTTAATTTTTGGGCAAATTCGTTCCAGCTTTCTTTGGTTGCCGGCATCATATGCAAAAGCAGGACTGCCGGACTGCCCTCCTTGCCCCGCCAATGGCTTGCGGCAATATTGATTCCATCGGCAGTTTTAAAATTTACCTTTTCAGGCATATACCTTATTATAACCGTATATATAATATAATAAAATTAAAACTATGAAAGATTTTGGATTGATAGTTTTGATATTGTTTGTTGTTGCGATACTCTGGATTACCGCCGGAGGCGGCTCTTTTAAAGCGCCGTCAGGCCCGCAAGTCGGCCAAAGCCAGGAATCAACAACGACCGTTTCGGAATCGAAAAAAGAAGAAAAACCGGCTGTAATTTTGTCCAGCGGAAACGCCGGCTGGTCTGACGATCCTAATCGCGAATATATTGAAATTCAAGCTCCATCCGGCAATAAAAAAGCAGTCAATATCACCGGCTGGCGGCTGAAAAACAAAAAAGGCGAAGCCCATCTTTTGCCCCCGGGCGCCAGACTGGCTTATTCGGCCAGAGTCAATACCCAAGAAAATATCATGCTTGAACCCGGCCAAAAAGCCGTAATCATAAGCGGCAAAAGCCCGATCGGCGACAGTTTCCTCATTAATATCTGCTCCGGTTATTTCAACCAGCAAAAAGAATTTTATCCCGGCATTTACCAAAATTGTCCCCACCCTAAAGATGAACCCGGCGCCCAAAATCAAAAAGACGCCTGCATTCTTTATTTAAGAAGTCTGTCATCCTGCCGGACGCCCGAAACCAGCCTGCCTCTGGAATTGGATAACGACTGCCGGGAATTTGTCGCCCGGCGAATCAACTACGCCGGCTGCGTTGAATCTCACAGAAACGATGCTGATTTTTTTGGCAATGAATGGCGGGTTTATTTGGAAAGAAACGACAAAATCTGGTCAAATATCAGCGAAACCATTGAGCTTTTTGATCAAAATTCAAATTTGGCCGCCAAAATTTCTTATTAGATTAGTTAGGACGCGCGCATTCCGGAGTTCAAGTTTGGTTTATTTCAATTCAAAAACCAGCGTTACAAAAGCCGCAATTTCATTTTCGCCGACCGGAACTTCCGGCTGGCCAAACTCGTTTTCCGCCGCTCCAAAAGTTTTCAAGGCGAAAATCGGCGGGGTTTGGCCTGATTCCGAAAAAGACACTATTTTGCCGAGCCGCACGCCGAGGACGGAAGCAAGTTCCTGCGCTTTCTTTTTAGCGTCTTCAATCGCCTTTTGCCGGGCCTGATTTTGCACATCTTTGGTTTGATCTATTTCAAAATTCAGGGCTCCGATATTTTTTACTCCCGCTGCCGCCAGCCCTTTTAAAATAGCTCCGGTTTTGCCGAGATCGCGGATTTTAATTTCCATGCTTTGGCTGACGCGATAGCCGCGAAATTCGCGCCGGCCTTTGGGAAAATCGTAAAACGGCGCAATTGCGTAGCTTGCGGTTTTTAAATCCTGCTCGGCAAAGCCGGAATTTCTTAAAAATTTAATCGCGTTATTGATGACTTCGGCTGACGATCTTTGAGCTTCGGCAACATCCAAAGATTCGGCTTCGGCGCTGAAAGACAGCCGGCCGACATCGGGACGGGCAAAAATTTTTCCTTCGCCCGAAACCGAGATGGTTGGAGTGTTCAGATTAGGCCGATTGAAAATCTTAATTTCATTGAAAAATTTGGCGCCGATCCAAAAAGTCAATGCAATCAAAAGAATAATTAAAAAATAGCAGGCTGATTGGCAGCCCAAAAATAATTCCTGGCTGAAAAAAGAGTGCTTGTTGTTGTTTTTGGTTTGAACCATTGTTGAAATTAAAATTGGATTAACTGATAATTTCGGCGAAGCTTAATCAAATCTTTTTTCTTCAATGTGATGCCTGATTTCGGAGACAAGCATATCAATATGCTTGTTGTCGTCTTCTTTCATTTGCCGCCACATTTTAAGGCAGCGCTCGCAGCCTTCGGCGTTTTTTAAATATTCGTTTTCATACCGCCAGACGGCGTCGTTTTTCTCGGAAAGAGCGTGCGTCAAATCATGATTGTGATTTTTTAACATAAGTTTTAATTATTGGTTAAGTAATCCGACCTTTTTGATTTTTTTTATTAACGTGCGGTGTGAAATTCATTTTACACTATCGGTTTATTATAACCCATCTCAACTGCTTTTGATATCGCTTCGCGGGCGATTTGGCGATCATCCCACGCGATTTTTTGGCCATTCGGCCCCATCATCCACGGTTCAGAACCTTTGCCGGTTATAATGACAATATCACCCGCGCCGGCTGCCGAAATTGCCTGCCTAATCGCCTCTTTCCGGTCTGATATTTTACGCAGATTTTTGGATTCATCATTTCCAATCCCCGATTCAATCTCGCAGATAATCGCATCCGGGTCCTCATCATAAGGATCTTCATTGGTTAAAATTATTTCATCACAATATCGGGCCGCGATTTTTCCCATTTCCGGCCGTTTCCATTTGTCCCGTCCTCCGCCGGCCGAACCCAAAACACAGATCAGCTTATTAGCTTGTAGCTTGCCTGCCCCATACAATGCTTGCTCTGGCACAAGGTAACTTTTTAGAGTTTCGTAAACTTTAAACAGAGCGTCCGGAGTGTGGGCGTAATCAACAACGGCGGCAAAGGGCCGGCGCTGGATAAATTCCATCCGGCCCGGAACGCCGGCAATAGACTCAACCGCGGCTTTGGAAACTGCGTCGGAAATGCCGAGCGACTCGCAAGCAACAACAGCCGCCAGCAAATTGGCCAAATTAAAATCGCCGATGAGTTTTGTTTTAAAAGCCCGGCCGCGATATTCAAATTCAATTCCACTGGCGGTTTCTTTTTTAAAAATCAAAGAAGGCCGGTAGCTTATTTTTTTGTCGGCCGGATATTTCAAAAATTGATCGGTTGACGGGTCATCAGCGTTGACAATGATGGTTTTAGCAACATCCGGCTTGCGAAAAGTTTTAAAGAATCCGGCAAAAACTTTTTCTTTGGCGCGGCGATAATTTTCAAAAGAGCCATGAGCTTCAATATGCTCCGGCGCGATATTGGTCAGAACCAAAATATCCCAGTCAATATTTTTATGCCGAAATTGCTTGATGCCTTCGGACGTGATTTCCAAAACAGCATATGTCGCTCCTTTGTTTCTGGCGCGCCGCAGAAATTTTTGCATGAAAAACCGGCCGGGCATGGTCATTTTTAAATTATTTTTTTTAGCTTCTTCGCCGATTCGGAAATAAACCGAAGATATTGAAGCCGCTTTCAGCCCGGCTGCCGTCAAAATATGAAAAATAAATTCAACAACGCTGGTTTTGCCGTTGGTTCCGGTGACGCCGATGACAACCATATCCCGCGAAGGCCGGCCATGCCAAAAAGCGGCGAAGTTCGCCAAAAACCAATGATAGAGCGGCTGGGCCGGATTAAAAACAAATAAAGGAATAAATTTTTTAAACCAGCCCAAAATTTTATCCATTTTGTCTGCCGAGAATTTTAAGCGCGGCTTTAATTCGGTCTTGGGCGCCTTTTATTTCCGGCGGAACTTCTGACAGCGCCTGACGAACCTGATTCAAAGAATAGCCAAGCGAACGGAGCGCTTCAAGCGCGTCTTCTTCAGCCCGGAATTCTTCGCTGGATTCAACGCCTTTGCCTTCGCCCATTTTTTCGCGAAGTTCAATTATGATTTTCTCGGCGGTTTTCCGGCCAATGCCCGAAACTTTGGTCAGATAACTGGTTTGGCCGGCGGCAATGGCTTTTTTGAGCATATCAATCGGACCCATTCCCAAAATGCCGAGCGCCGTTCTCGGACCCACGCCCGAAACGCGATTTAATGTTTCAAAAAAATCAAGTTCGGCTAATGTCCAAAAACCATAAAGTTCAATCGCATCCTCGCGCAGATACAAATTGGTAAATATCTTGACTAAATCCTCTTTTTGATGTACCTTTCTTAATGTTTCGGCGTTGGCAAAAACCTTATAGCCGACGCCACCCACCTCAATGATCAAAAAACGATCGGTCCGGAAAACAATTTTGCCTTCAAGAGAAACAATCATTATTTTATTCTATGTCATTTAAACTTCATTCGCCATATAAACCGTCCGGCGACCAGCCTCAAGCCATTGAAAAATTAACGGCCGGAATTCAGGCCGGCCAAAAATACCAGACTCTTTTGGGCGTCACCGGTTCAGGCAAAACTTTTACCATTGCCGGCTTAATTAGCCGCTTAAACCGTCCGGCTCTGGTGATTTCGCACAATAAAACTCTGGCCGCCCAGCTTTATCAGGAATTTAAGGAATTTTTTCCGGAAGCAAGCGTCAATTATTTCGTCTCTTACTATGATTATTACCAGCCCGAGGCTTATCTTCCGGCCGCTGACGTCTATATTGAAAAAGACGCCAAAATCAACGATTTTATTGACCAACTCCGCCACGGCTCAACTCAAAGCGCCCTGACCCGCCGCGATTTCATCATTGTCGCCTCGGTTTCCTGCATTTATGGCATCGGTGATCCCGAAGAATACCAAAAAATAGCCGTTGAAATTAAAAAGGGCGAAATTATAGAGCGCTCGGGCTTGCTGCGGCGTTTGGCTGAAATGCAGTATGAAAGGAGCGATTTTGAAAAAAGGCACGGCACTTTCAGCGTCAAAGGCGAAGTTATTGAGGTAGTTTCTCCGGACGGCGAGGCCTTGACTCGGCTTGAGTTTTTCGGCGATCAAATTGAAAAATTGAGCGAAAGAAAAAATACTCTTGACGCCGAATCCCGCGATTTAAACCTTAAAAAAATTTTCCCGGCCAAACACTTTGTAACGCCGAAAGAAAAATTAGACGCCGCGATTGCAAACATCAAAACCGAACTTGAAGAAAGATTAAAAGATTTAAAAAGCGCCGGCAAAATTCTGGAAGCCGAACGTTTAAAACAGCGGACAAACTTTGATCTGGAAATGCTTAAAGAGACCGGTTATGTCTCCGGCATTGAAAATTATTCCCGGCAGTTCTCTTTTCGCCAAGCCGGAGAGGCGCCTTTCACTCTTCTTGATTATCTGCCGGACGACACTTTGATTTTTATTGACGAATCCCATGTTTCAATTCCTCAAATCCGGGCAATGTACGAAGGCGACCGCAGCCGGAAACAGGTTTTGATAGATTACGGCTTTCGCCTGCCGTCGGCGCTGGATAACCGGCCGCTGAAATTTGAAGAATTTGAGAAAAAAATCAGCCAGGCTGTCTTTATCTCGGCCACGCCCGCGCCTTTTGAGCTCAAAATATCGGGCCGCCAAGGCCTGGCGGAACAATTGATAAGGCCGACCGGGCTTTTGGACCCGAAAATTGAAATTAGACCGGCCAAAAACCAGTTTAAAAATCTTATTGCCGAGATTGAAAAAAGCGCAAAAAATAAAGAACGAATTTTGGTTTTGACGCTTACCAAAAAATTAGCCGAAGACATTTCCGAACATCTTAAAAATAAAAATATCAAAGCCGAATATCTCCATTCCGAAATCAAAACAATGGAGCGCTCCAAAATCCTGCAGGCTCTGCGCCGGGGCGATTTTGACGTTTTGGTCGGAATTAATCTTCTGCGGGAAGGCCTTGATCTGCCGGAAGTCGGGCTGGTTGCGATTTTAGACGCCGATAAAGAAGGTTTTTTAAGAAACGCGACTTCGCTTATCCAGATCATCGGCCGGGCGGCCCGTCATCCGGGCGGCCGGGCAATTTTATACGCCGATACCATCACCGGGTCAATCCAAAAAACAATTGATGAAACTCAAAGGCGCCGAAAAATTCAGGAAGAACACAACCGAAAATACAATATTTCGCCAAGTCCGATTCAAAAAGAGATTCGGCCGCCGTTTTGGATTGAAACCGACGCCAAAACCGACCGGTTTGAAACTGAACTTAAAAAACTCCAAAAAGAATTGAAAGATCCGCAAAAAATAAAAACCGAACTGGAACGCCAGATGATCGCGGCCGCGGACGAACTCCGTTTTGAAGAAGCGGCCGAGTTAAGAGATTTGTTAAAAAAGATTTAGAGGTTGTTGATTTATGTTCGTGTTTATGATAAATTGTTAAATAATTAACTTTTAAATTTTTAGTTTCAAACATGCCAATAATCAAATCAGCCAAAAAAGCGCTAAGGCAATCCGAACGAAGGCGCATCCGCAATCTTGCCCGCAAAGAGGCTTTTAAAAACATTGTCAAAAAAATAAAAAAGCTGGCGGCTGAAGGAAAAAAAAGCGAAGCTTTGGCTCTCCTGCCGCAAGCTTACAAAGCTCTGGATAAAGCCGCCAAAACCAATGTCATCCACAAAAACGCCGCCGGCCGCAGGAAATCGCGGCTGGCCGGATTATTCAAAACCCCAAAATAAGCCGTTCCAAACGCGGCGACAATTCCGAAATTCCGATTCTGGAATCAACCCAGATTGAAAAAAGCTCGTCCCATATTTTTTCAAGCTCTTTGGAGCTGAAATTCAAAAGCGCGGCTGAAGCTTTCTGAATGACAAACGGATGAAATCCGGTTTTTTGTTTTATTTCAAAAAGGTTCAAGCCGTCCTTTTTGTAACCGGCGACAACCAGCAGGGTTTTGATCTGCCACCAAAGTTTCCAAAAAAGCTCTTGAACGGCAACGCCTCCGGCCAGATTCCTGTGAAAACAAACATAAGCCTCGCGCCTCCTTTTTTTAACAAATAAATCGGCAAGCTCAAAAGGAGCATAATTGAAATTATTCATTTCGGAATCGGCGCCGAGCGATTTGAGCTCCAAAGCCCGGTCAATCGCCCAAAGATTGCCGCCGGAATTTTCAATCAACGTTTTAAATTCTTCTTCCTTTAAATTTAATTTGCGTTTTTGAACCTCGCCCGACAGCCATTTTTCCAATCCTTTTCTATCCAGCTCGCCGAATGCCTGAATTTTTTGGGCGTATTTCTTGATTTTTTTTACGATGCCAGCCGCCATTTCTTCTTCCAAAATAATATAAGCGTTGGCGGAATCGGCGGCGGTTTTGAGATTCTTTAAAAAAAATTCGGGTCGGGCTTCAAAAAGGCTTTCAAAAATAACGACTAGCTTGCGGCCGAATAAATCTCGATCGGTCAAAACCTGTTTTAATTTTTCCTCATCGGAATTATCGGAATTAAAACGCCAAAATGCCGCGTTTTTGTCTTTAGTCAAAAGCGCGCCGATTATCTCTTGAGTTTTGTTTTTTGAAAGATAAGTGTTTTTGCCGTAAATGAGATAGAGCATGATTTATGTATTCTATCTAACGGGGTAAAGATTTGCCAGTAAAAAATTATTCGCCTTTCGGCTCTGATTTTTGGGGCAATTCCTTTAATTCGGCCCAATTCGGACCGGAACTTAATTCAATTTTAATCGGAATGTCTGTTTTTAAAACCCCTTCCATAATTTCTTTGATTTTCGGCGCAGCCGCGGCCACAATTTTCTTGTCAGCTTCAAACAAAAGTTCGTCGTGAATCTGAAGAATTATTTTAACATCATCCTTTAATTCCGGATCGCGTTTGAACAATTCATTGATTCCGATCATGGCCAATTTCATTATATCGGCCGCGGTGCCCTGAATCACGGCATTGACGGCCATCCGCTCGGCTTCGCTTCTGATTGGAAAAATTTGAGAATTTATTTCCGGCAGAAATCTTTTGCGTCCAAAAAGAGTTTGAGCATATCCTTTTTCCCTAGTCTCGCTTATTGTTTTTTGGATAAATTCATTAACGCCGGCAAAATCGTGAAAATATTCCTGGATGTACAAATCAGCCTCGTCTTGACTGACGCCCAAATTTTCCGAAAGACTCCTTGAACCCATGCCGTAAAGAATTCCGAAATTGATGACTTTGGCCCGGCGACGCATCTCCGGCATCACTTCGTTTAAAGAAACATTGAAAATTTCAGAGGCGGCAAGAGTGTGGATGTCTTTTCCGGCCAAAAAAGCGTCTTTCATTTTTTGATCGCCCGACAAAATGGCGGCGACCCGAAGTTCAATCTGGGAATAATCGGCGGCCAGAATCACGCGGCCTTTTGGAGCGTAAAACGCCCGGCGGATCTCGCGGCCGAGTTCGGTCCTGATCGGAATATTTTGCAAATTCGGTTCGCGCGAAGACAGGCGGCCGGTAACAGTTCCGGTCTGCAAAAAAGTGCTGCGGAGCCGGCCATCCGAGCCGGCCAATTGCGGTAAAACATCAAGATAAGTTGATTTCAGTTTGGCTTCTTCGCGATATTCCAGAATTTTAGCGATAATCGGATGCTGATCTTTGAGCTTTAAAAGTTCGGAAAATTTGGTGGAGGCAAACCCGCCGCCGGTTTTCCTGATACCTTTGACCGCCAGTTTCAATTTTTCAAAAAGAACGCGGCGAAGTTCCCGAGTTGAATTAACATTGAATTTTTCTCCGGCTAAACCGTAAATTTCATCAGTCAGTTTTTCAAGATGGCGGCCGTATTTTAAAGCAAGCTCTTTTAAAAAAGAAATGTCAATCAAAATGCCGTTTTTTGCCATCTCATCCAGAACATCGGCCAAAGGCAATTCAATTTCTTTAAAAACTTTTGCAAGCCCAAGTTTATTTAATTCTTCTTGCAGCCGAACCATTGCTTCGCCTGAATTTTTGGCTCCGGTTATTTGGAGAATTTCTTGAAAAGAAAGATCGGCCCGGCGCGAATCCAAAAGCCATGCGGCGATTGCTAGTTTTTTCAATATTTTGGAATCTGGTTTTTCAGAAACATTTGGTTCGCCGGCGCTAGCGCCGGGCAGGCGGGCAATTAAACTGACAAAACCGATTTCCCGGAAAAACTTTTCAAGCTTTTCGCGCTCAAATTCCTGCCAGCGGGCTTTATTGAAATCAAAATCAATTGGGACGTCTCTGCGAATAGAAGCCAAAGTCTTGGAAAAAACGGCTTCTTCTTCTCCTGAAACCAGTTTTTCAATGATTCTCTCTTTAATGCCGGCTGATTTTAATTTTTCCGGATTTTCTTTGGCCAGTTGCAAAATGTTTTCAAGCCGGCCGAATTTGCAAATAAGTTCGGTCGCGGTTTTATCGCCAATGCCGGAAACTCCTGGAATGTTATCCGAAGGATCTCCTTTCAAACCTTTAAAGTCCGGCAGAAGCTCCGGTTTGAAGCCAAAACGTTTAACCACTTCTTCTTCGTCGTAAATCGCTTCTTCATTTCCTTTGCGCAAAGTATAAACTTTTATTTTTTCGCCTTGGACCAGCTGCAGCGTGTCCAGATCGCCGGAAGCTATGACAATCTCCAGATTTTTTTCTTTTTTGTTTTTTTCCGCGATCGCGCCGATTATATCGTCGGCCTCAAAACCGGCCAGTTCAAAAACCGGAATATGAAAATAATCAAGAAGCTGGCGGGAACGATTGAATTGGCCTACCAGTTCATCATCGGTTTTCGGCCGCTGGGCTTTGTATTTTTCATAAGCGATGTGCCTGAAAGTCGGCTCGGCCAAATCGTAGGCCGCCGCCAGATAATCCGGTTTGAGCTCGCGGATTATTTTTAAAAGCATGGCGGCAAAACCGTATAAAGCTCCGGTTGGCTCGCCTTGCGGCGAAGTAAAACTGGGCAGGGCGTGGAAAGCCCGGTGCAAAATGGCATGGGCGTCAAGAATAACCAAAAGTTCTTTTTTAGTTTTTGCGGCCATTGATGGTGATTTTCCTTTTATTTTTTGAAACAAAATCAATTTTTATGTCAATACGGTTTTTGGTCAAAAATTTTTTTATATTTTCAGCCCATTCAACAATAACGATGTTTCCGGGGTTTTGAATCAAACCTTGCCAGCCCAGAGCCAAAATTTCATTTGGCTTCGTAAAACGATAAGCGTCAATATGCGCGAAGAGCTTATAGTTTTTGGTTTTCAGCCGGTAAATTTTCTGAATGATAAAAGTCGGGCTTTGAACTTTGCCGCGAATGCCCAATCCTTTGGCAAAACCTTGGACAAAAGTCGTCTTGCCGCCGCCAAGCTGGCCCGAAAGGGCGATGAGTAAAGATTGTTTCGGCCGGATTTTCAAAAGTTCTTCAGCCAAAATCCGCGCGAATCTTCGCATTTGGCCGGCGCCAGCGATCTCAAAAGAAACAAATCCCATTGGTCTTAATTCTATCCGAAAAAAAGATAAAAAACGAGCAACACAAAATGAATTTTGTGTTGCTTTTGAAAAACTGCCAAATGTACAGGTGTATTACCCGCCAGCCTTGATATAAAAATGAAAAAATGCTAAATCAAAACAATGAAAGAAAAAATCAAAGAACTCGTGAGTGGCGGCCAAAAATTTTTAATAGCCTGCCGGCCTTCAGCCGACGAAACAGAACTATTGGCCGGCCAAACTCTTAAAAAAATATTGGAAGAGCAGAACAAAAAAGTTTTTTTCTGGCCGAGTCTGCCGGCCGAATTCGCTCAAAAATTCAGCGCCATCTTGCCGGCGGTCAGAAATTCCGACCTGCCCCAAAAAATAAAAATAAAAATCCCAAAAAACATTGCCATTGAAGAAATGCGCTACGAAGAGGGAAACGATTTTTTCAACATAATTGTTTCTCCAAAATCTTGGCTTGAGCCGTCAAACCTGTCCATTGAAAAAGCGCCCCATGAAACCGACGGCGCTTTTTGTTTTGCCGAGGACCAAACATTTTTAGAAAAAATTAACGCGCCGGTAATCAAACCGGCCAAAGACAAAATAATTTATGTCGCCCGAAACGAGCGCTTTTTGAGCGAAAAAATCGCCGATATTTGCGCGATTTGGGGCCAGCCGTCCAAAGAAACAGCCACTTTGATTTTGGGCATTCTTATTCTTGAAACTGAAAATATGCAAAGAGCAAAGCCGGGCGTTTTTACCCTAGCCAATCAATTGCTCCTTAACCAAGCCGATTATGAAAAAATTACGGAAATTATCAACAAAGAAAAAAGCCTTGAACGGGCCCGGCTCTTTGGCCGGGCTTTGGCCCGGACAACCGTTGACAGGGCGCTTAAAACCGCCTGGACTTTTTTAAAAGCCGAGGATTTTGAAAAAACAAAATTAGCGCCGGCCCAAGCGAATATTTTATCAATTTTGAAACGGCTGCGTTTGGCAATTGAAGAACAGATTCTTTATGTTATTTGCTATCAAACTGAAAAAATTCAAACTGTGTTCTGGAGCCAAAACCAACAACTGCTTGAAAATTTGGCCGGTCGCTTCGGAGGCCATCCCGAAAGTTTTTATTTTTTCGGGCCGCAATTTGAAAATTTTTCAGAAGCTGAAACTAAAATCCGCAATTTGTTAAGAGAATAAGTCTATTATATCCGCCCTCGGAGAATTTTAGGGGCTTCCTAGGAGAATCTAACTAAAACTCCCCGTACTCCACTCCTCCCGGCCTTTTGACTTTAATTGAAGTTTTGTAAGAGTTCTGGCCGT
>JBBTTU010000020.1:0-3946 GCA_038064075.1 Patescibacteria group bacterium | reverse complement strand
GCTCGAACCATGTTTTAGAAAATCGCCAATTCGTTTTTGCCCCGAAAATCCAATATGAATTAGTCGCCGAGCGAAGCGAGGCGAACCTTTCAAACTTGCAATTTCCTCAATGGTGCGCGGGAGAGGATTTGAACCTCCACGCCCTTACGGGCAACAGCCCCTCAAGCTGTAGCGTCTGCCGGTTTCGCCACCCGCGCGTTTTTATTCTTTTTTGTTTTCAGGGAGTTTTTCTTCCGTTGTTTTTGTTTCTGTTTTTTCCATCATCGTTTTTTCAATCATTTTCAGCTGTTTCATTTTCTTTCGTATTTCACGGGCGGCTTTTTCGCGGATGTAGTAAAGCTTGGCCCGCCTTGCCTTGGATCGGCTGACAAGTTCAATTTTTTCAATAGTCGGCGAATATAAAGGAAAAATCCGTTCAACTCCTATGCCTTCCAAAACTTTGCGGATGGTGAAAGTAGCGCCGGGCTCGCGGCCGTGTTTTCTGGCGATAACCAAACCTTCAAAAGCTTGAAGCCGCGATTTGTCGCCTTCTTTGATTCTTTGCCAGACCCGAAGATTGTCGCCGGCCCGAAAATCCAGTTTTTGACGTTCTTCAATATTAACCGGCGAAAATTTGATTCCGTAAGCTATTGTCATATTTGTTTAACAATTCTCTCATATTTTTATAAAATAATCAATTTCGCGGCCCCAACGGGAATCGAACCCGTATTTACACCTTGAAAGAGTGCTGTCCTAGCCATTAGACGATGGGGCCAAAATACTTTATTTATTTTACCGTTTTTTCAAAAAAATTCAATAAGCAAGACAAAGTGGCATAGTAAGTTGCGTCTGTCTAAAATTTCTTATAATATTTTCCTATGGCTAATATATCCGATCACCCCAAAGACGAAAGGACCCTGGTTTTAATCAAACCTGACGGCGTCAAAAGGGGACTCGTCGGCGAAATTATTTCGCGTTTTGAAAAGCGCGGCTTAAAAATTATTGCCATCAAAATGGTCTGGCCGACCAAGGAGCATATTGCCGGCCACTATTCCGGCGAAACAGGCTGGCTCGAACTTATCGGCCGCAAAACCAAAGAATCTTTTGAAAAGCAGGATTTGGACTTGATGGCTAAAATGGGCACGACCGATAACAAAGAAATAGGGTCCAGAGTTCAAGGCTGGCTGTCAGAATTTATGATTTCCGGGCCGGTAGTGGCGATGATTATCAAAGGAATGCATGCCATCAGTACTGTCAGAAAAATCGTCGGCCATACTTATCCGATTGAGTCGCCGCCCGGCACGATCAGAGGCGATTTTTCGGTGGACACGCCGACCGCGGCCAATGTTGAAGGCCGGGCCGTCAGAAATTTGATTCACGCTTCCGGCGACAAAAAAGAATCGGCGCATGAAATTGAACACTGGTTTGCGCCCGAAGAAATTTATGACTACAAGCGAGCCGACGAAGACGTGATGTTTTGAGGCTTTATTGGGAAATATCAATACCCAAAGATCTTTCAATGTCCGATCTTGGGGTGTATGGTATCTTTAAATAAGGTTTTTTGAAAACTCAATATTTAAAATTTATAATTAAGGAGGGAATTATAATGGAAGTGGTTATTGCAAGCGCGGCAAGAACCGCGATCGGGCGTTTTTTGGGAGCGTTAAAAGATATTCCTGCCACGGAACTTGGCGCCGCAGTTATCAGAGAGACCGTAAAAAGGGCAAATTTGAATAAGTGCGCGGGGTATTCGCAAAAAATTGACGAGGTGATAATGGGCAATGTTCTTTCAGCCGGCCTCGGCCAAAACCCGGCTAGACAGGCGATGCTGAAAGCAGGTTTGCCGGTTGAAACTGTGGCCTTCAATATTAATGAAGTTTGCGGTTCTGGATTAAAGGCAGTAATGCTTGCTGAAGACCGCATTGTTTCCGGCAGAGCAGAAATTATTGTGGCCGGCGGAATGGAAAATATGAGCTTGGCTCCGTATTATCTTTCAAAAGCTAGAACCGGCTACAAAATGGGCAACGGCGAACTGATTGACGGAATGATTTACGATGGCCTTTGGGATGCGGAAAATGATTGTCATATGGGCAATTTGGCCGAATTTATTGCTGAAAAATACCACATAACAAGACAAGAGGCAGATGAATTTGCATTTAGTTCGTATAAAAAGACTCTGAAAGCAATGGCCGAAGGAAAATTCAAAGAAGAAATTATTCCGGTTGGCAATTTTTATAAAGATGAAATTCCTCGAGAAACCAGTTTGGAAGCTTTATCTAAATTAGAACCGGTTTTTAAGGAAGATGGTCAGGTAACTGCCGGCAATTCTTCAAAAATTTCGGACGGCGCTGCTGCACTCCTTCTAATGTCGGAAGAAAAAGCGCAAAAACTTGGAATAAAGCCGCTGGCTAAAATTATTGCTCAGGATATGACCGGAATTGACCCAAAATATTTATTAATGGCTCCGGTCCCGTCAATTAAAAAAATTTTAGAAAAAGTAAATTTGAATTTAAAAGACATTGATCTCATAGAAATCAATGAAGCTTTTTCTGCTTCCACTTTCGCAGTAATGAGAGAACTTGGAATTGAAAGAATAAAGTTGAATGTCAGAGGCGGAGCAGTGGCTCTTGGCCACCCTATTGGCGCTTCCGGAGCCAGAGTTTTAGTAACCCTTCTGCACGCGATGCGAGATTGCGGCGCCAAAAGAGGATTGGTTTCCGTCTGCTTTGGCGGCGGAGGGGCCGTGTCTCTGATGGTTGAATTGATTTGAAAGGTTAAATACAGAAAAAACCTTCCTGAAAAACAGGAAGGTTTTTTTAAATTTATTTTCATTATTCTAATTTATAAGATACTCTATATAAAATGCGGCTGAAAACCAATCTTCATTTTCACACCGGAGAAGATCCGGATGATTTCATAAGTTATGATTTTTACGAGGGTGTAGATTACGCCGCCCGGCTGGGGTTTGAAGTTTTGGCTTTAACCTGCCATAGAAAATTTGTTTATTCCCAAAAATTCGGCAATTACGCCCGCGCCAAAAATATCCTTTTGATCCCCGGAATTGAAATAAATATTGAAAAAAAGCATGTGGTGGTTTTAAACTGTGACGAGGAGGCTGAAAAGATAAAAAATTTTCAAAACCTTGGCGAATATAAAAAAACTCATCCCGAAATTTTTATTTTGGCGCCCCACCCTTATTTTTACGGCCGCAAGCCCTTAAAGAATAGGCTTGAAAAACATATTGAACTTTTTGACGCCGTTGAACTGTCCTGGTTTTATTCAAAATTATTTAACCGCAACATCAAAGGCGAAATGATCGCTTCCAAATACGGCAAACCGTTTATTGCCGTTTCCGACACCCATTTTTTTGATTTTATGGACAAAAATTACGCTTTGGTTGAAGCCGGCCAAAAAACAATACCGGCGGTTTTTCAAGCCATTAAAAATAAAAATTTTGAAAATATAACTTCGCCGCGCCGTTTCTTTCAAGATATGCTTTGGAAATATATTTGGTTTAACGCCAAAACTTGTTTTTATAAATAAGGGGCCGCCGGCGGATTTTTAATTTGGTATAATAAGCTTATGAGAATAACTTTTTACGGCGCGGCTCAGGAAACAACCGGCGCCTGTTATCTTTTGGAATCGAGCCGGACCAAAATTCTGATTGATTGCGGCCTTTTTCAACAAAAGAGAGTGGCCGAAGACCGCAATTACGAGCCTTTCCCTTTCAATCCCAAGGAAATAGAAGCAGTTTTGGTGACGCATGCCCATCTTGATCACACCGGGCGGATACCCAAACTGGTTAAAAGCGGATTTGACGGCAAAATTTTTTCAACTCCGGCTACAGGAGATTTCGCGGCGCTGATGCTTGAGGATAGTTTGGGAGTGATGCTCAAAGAAGTCGCTGGCGACAAATCGCGGCTTATTTACAACGAAGAAGATTTGGCCAAAACCGCCGAAAAATGGC
>JBBTTU010000019.1:0-1629 GCA_038064075.1 Patescibacteria group bacterium | reverse complement strand
TATTCGCCAAAACATCGCCCATAAATCCTCCGCGGCCGTTCGCCAAAGTCAAAGGTCCGGTCGGATTGGCGGAAATGAATTCAATTTGAATTTTTCCTTTATCCTCCGAAGTTTTAGCATAAGAGAATTTCTTTTTCAGAATTTCTTTCAATTCGTCCTGCAGAATTTTTTCCGAAATCCAGAAATTCAAAAAGCCCGGCCCGGCCACCTCAATTTTTTTAAAAAGTTTTATGCCCGCGAGTTTAGATTTTAAATCTTCGGCGACTTTGCCCGGATTTTGTCCGGTTTGTTTTGCCCAAATCAATGCGGCATTTGACGAATAATCGCCGAATTCAAAATGATCCGGCTTACTTACGGAAAAATTAACTGCTTTCGGCAAAACTTTTTTTATCTCCTTCTGGATTCTTTCGCTAAGTATTATCATCATCTCTATACTTTATCGCAAAAAATGGCGATAATAAAGCTGTTTATGACAACGCTTGCCGAAAATAAAAAAGCCTATTTTGATTATGAAATCCTTGAAAAATTTGAGGCCGGTTTGGAGCTTGCCGGATTTGAAGTCAAAGCTCTGCGAAAGAAATATGGATCAATTCGGGGATCGCGCGCCATTGTCCGCGGCGGCCAAGCTTATGTTATTGGAATGGAAATTCCGCCATATCAGCCGGCAAACACGCCGAAAGATTATGACCCGCAAAGAACCCGAAAACTTCTTTTGACCAAAAAGGAAATAAAATACCTCGCCGGCAAAAGTCAGGAACGCGGATTGACAATCGCTCCAATTCGGGTTTATACTAAAGGACGGTTCGTTAAAATGGAAATCGCGGTGGCGCGCGGAAAAAAAAAATACGACAAGCGCAAAAAAATAAAAGAACGCGAATCAAAAAGAAAAATTGAAAGGACTTTGAAATTGCGATAATAATGTAAAGGGGTCTGACCCCCACACTAATTAAGGATTTGAATTATGTTCTATGTTTATGTATTGCAAAGTTTAAAAGATTGTAAACTCTATATTGGATATTCCGATGATCTAAAACGTAGAGTACAAGAACATAATTCAGGAAAGAATAAATCAACAAAACACCGGAAACCATTTAGATTGGTTTACTACGAAGCTTATCAATCGAAACTTGATGCTGAAAATAGAGAAACTAATTTAAAACTTTTCGGCAGAGCGCTTGGAGGATTAAAACGAAGGATTAAACTAAGTTTAATCCTTAATTAGTGTGGGGGATGATCGGCCTTGAAAGAGTTTGACGGCAGTTGGCTTCAAGCAGAGGATGTTTGGTCACCTCTCAAATCAGCCAAACAGTTCCAAGTGCAAACTATCAACCAGCACTTGCTTACGCTTAACCGCATAAGCCATCCGACTTTCTGACGTCTCATAGGAAAAATCGGGTGTTATAAAATGAGACTTGTCTTCGGCAGCCTCCGGGCCGGAGCGAGATTAAGGAGGAAAATTTTGCGGTATTTGTCCGGCTTTAAGCCGCAAAATTCAAATCAAACCGGACTAAGCTTGTAAATGCCGCTGTCCGAAATCTCTTGACGCGGGTTCAATTCCCGCCATCTCCATTAGTATAAAAATCAGCCCCGATTGCACGGGGCTGATTTTTATACTAATGGTGTTTGTTT
>JBBTTU010000018.1:0-3250 GCA_038064075.1 Patescibacteria group bacterium | reverse complement strand
GCTTTGCGTATAAATTAATCCCTTGATTTAAAAAAATCCGCTCCAGTTTTACGAGCGGAGTATTACCAATCAAATCTTTCCAACTTTTATCTTCTCTAACTTCAAATTTCATTGCTATACACTAACATAATTTCTCAAATTACGCAAGGTTTAGGGATCAGACGCGAGGGTGGCGTGGGCAGAAGGGGCACGGGGAGAATGTCCGCCGAGAGGCGGCGAGCCGCTGGGTGGGATGGCGCTCGGAGCGACCATTTGACAAAATCAAAAATAAGAATATAATATAAAAATAAATTAAGTAAGGCAGTTTTTTGACAAAATTTTAACTTTCCTTAATCGTGAGGAAAGTTATTAAATAAGGAGGGTGAGATGAAAAGATTTTTTTCTTTTTTCTTGTTGTTTGTTTTTTTTGTTTCTTTTCTTGGGTGCGAGGGAGCCAATAAGATTACCGGCCCATCGCCGATAACGCCCGGCAATACCGGCAACACAGAGATTAAAGATTCGGATTTGTATAAATATAATGCCGCTTTTGATGGCGGATATACAAATCGCTGGGATAAAAATACCATCACTGTTTATGACGGTATTGGTCTTTCGGAGATACAAGGATTCCTCAATGAATGGAACCAATATCTCAATGGCAGGAGATTGTTGTTAAGATCGGATTCTTATGCCGATATTAACATAAATTATGGCGAGAGAGCGCAAACAAATGTGAATATATACTCAAACCACACTTTTTCTAGAGCTTTTATAGAAATGGATAACAATCCACACACTGATAATTTTAAAGGGGCTGTCAAGCACGAGCTTGGCCATGCTATTGGGTTTAATAGCCATACCTCAAACGGAGGTTTAATGGATGCGTATGGGAATGGTATAAAAGACATAGATTCCGTGGTGGCCGGAGTTGTAAAAAAATTATACGAACTTCCGCCCGGCACCAAAGTCGTGCCCGGATAAGATAAAAAAGCATTACCACTTGGAAACTTAGTTTCCAAGTGGTTTTTGTTTGGTTTTTTAATACTCAAAGTTATCAACAGGGTTTTATTATTGTTATTGTTATTCTATCCCCGCGCCTTTATAATAAAAATACAAATGACGGGAAATAAAATCTTAAAAATCGGGGGAATAATCGTTTTGATTTTGATTGCGTTGATTTTTCTTTGGCCGTATCTGACAAAGCGGGAAATTTCTTACGCTGATTTTGAAAAACACAACATCAAATCGGAAATGACCCAGGAACAGATAGATGATTTTATTTCTTTAAAACCCGGCAAGAGTTTTTACGGCAAGGTTCTGGACAAGGAAAAAGACAATTTCACTCTGGAAGTTTATCTCCAAAACATCGTCAATCCGGCCGATTCAAAATACGTTTCTTTAAAAATTCCGGTCGCTAAAACCGACGAATTCAAGCGCGTCGGCCGCTCTTTTGCCACCAAAAGCCTTGAAGCGTTAAAAGTTTCTTTCAGCGACATGAAAAAAGATGATTTAGCGGGAGTAAGCGTATATGAAAGCAAAAAAATAATTATTCTGCCTCTATGACAAAATCAAAAAATTATAAAATCATTTCAATTGTTCTGCTCGCGGTTTTGATTATTGAATTTTTTCCGAGTCCAGCCGAAGCCTGGACATATTACACTGATTTAAATTTTAAACAATACAATTTAGAAAAAGAACTGGGCAGTAAGATTCCAACGCCGGGCAACTTGATTCTTTCTCGCGGAAGAAAAGAAGGTTCCGGCAGTTATCTGACTGAACGGGCGCTTGTTCCGCCGGCCTCGTCTTCTCCTCTTCAAAGCGCTGTTTTTGCTGAAAAAATATTTTCAGGAAAAATCAATGACGACGGTTTGAACGTTAACAATACTTACGAGGTAGATGGAATTGTCAGCGCTTATTATCCTCAAGATATTGAACTGCGCCAAGTCACAACCTCTCTCGTAAAAGCGAATTTTATTGAATTGAATGAATTGGGAGTCAAGATTCAATTGGAAAGAACTCAAGGCGGCGTAAAATACACTCTTATTCCGTCTTATCGCGGAGAACTTTTTGGTTTGACTATGGAGAAAAAACAAGATTATTGGGAAAATTCTTTAAAAAAATTCGCCGATGTTAAAATAAAACAAAGCGATATTGATAATTGGGCTAATGCTAATTCCAAAATTATTCCCGCGAGCAGTAAAGTGCTTGCCGTCTATGAGAAATCCCGCGTTGAGAGTTCTTGTCCTTTCGTAGGCAATTGCGATAATTGGTATTATTATGACGGCTGGGCTATAGCCGCTAACGGCCGTTTGGGAGAGAAACATACCGGCGAAAATCATCCGTCAGGTTTTCAAATCGGAGGTTTATCTCTTGAACAAGTGTTAAAAATAGCCATTCCGGCAGTGATTTATATTGTTGCGCCTTATATCGCTCCGGCAGGAAGCACTCTTCCTACGGGATTTTTAAGCGGTAGTCTTGCGGTATCTCCTTCTTTAAAGACCGATTCAAAATTAACGGCTAAAATCATTCCTGCGGCTTTTGCCCAGACAAACAATGTTCGGGAAATTGAACTTTCAACCAACGACGCCAACAATGTTTTAAATCAGATTGGTTCTCAATTTTTGGCTCCGGTTGTGACGGACGCAACGCCTTTTGGCACAGTTGAAAGTTTGTCGGCAAACGGATGGGGGTGGAATGAGAGGAAATTTTTAGATACAAGAATAATACGTTGTGGCGATGGCGTGGTGGATCAATCAACCGAAGAGTGCGAACCGCCAAATACTTCAACCTGTGACAACAGCTGTAAAATAATTACAAGCGCCGGTATTCCTCCCGGCGCTCCAGGCGCTCCCGGCGCGTTGGCCGGAACTATCCGCCTTAACGCCAGACTTGACGGCAAGCCTTGGTCCGGCTCATTGAATCTTCAAACCGAAGAGCCTTATGTCGCCGGCTGTTATGATAAAGGAACGCTCATTGGAGCCACAAGCCAAAAAGCTTGCGCTTACGTTTTTGATTATTTCGTTCCCCAGGTTTTTACGGATCTCCCCTTGGGAGTTTACAAAATCACCGGCGTCTCGGGAGGACCAGCCGGAGCTTCGCTGACCACCTCGCTTCCATATTCTCAAACTTTAAATTCCGGAGGCAGTCTTGATTATACTTTTGATTTTAAATCTACTCCGCAAGGAACTTCTGCTCCTGTCTCCACCTCCTGCGGAACTCTGACCTATCCTTCGGATGTCTGGCATGAAATCTACACTGTCCACAGCAATGG
>JBBTTU010000017.1:0-46116 GCA_038064075.1 Patescibacteria group bacterium | reverse complement strand
CAGCGTGACAACCAGCATCAGGTAACCAATTTGAGTGTGTTTGTATGTGGTCATATTTTTTGATTTTATTCAAGAAAAGCCCGCTTTTGGCCTTACTGAATTCAAAACGGCTTGAAATTTCCCCGAAAAACGGCTGGCGAGCCCGCGTAGCGGGCGAGCCAATGACTTCATTTCCCAACTGGCGGAGGCGATAGGATTCGAACCTATGAAGGGATTGCTCCCTTAACACCTTAGCACGGTGCCGCTTTCAACCACTCAGCCACGCCTCCTTAATGGCATTATATTAAATTAATATTAAGTTAATTTTTATATCTTTTGCAATAAGACGAAGATTTATGCTCTTTTTTCAGCGGATTTATACGCGGCTGAACGGTGCTGAATAACCAAAACTTTCACCATCCATTTTTCAATCCGAAAGATAACGCGATAATCTCCTACGCGGAGCTTTCTATAATTTTTGAGTGAATAACGAAGCGGTTTTCCATAAAGTTCCGGCAATGTTGCAAGCTTTTCTTCAATAGCCGTTTTAATCTTTCTTTTCCACAACAAGGGCAGTTTTGGAATATCGTTTTTAACGACCAAATAGTGATATTTAATCGAAAATCTTACCTCCATGCTTTTTGATGAGGCACGAATTTCGTTTTATCTTTGTCTCTCTTTTCGGCAATTTTATTCCACATCATGTCTTCTTCAAGTTCGAGCGCGTTTTCAATAAGATGGGCCGCTTTCGTCGCCTCGGGCACACGGTCGCGCTCCGCGATTTTGGAAAGGACGCGGCGCATTTTATCCGGCAGACTTATGTTTATTCTTGTTTTTGTCGTTGACATAAACAATACGTTAACCAATAATATATTTAGTGTATCAAAAGTGTATCAGTAGTGTCAACCCCCGTTAGAAGCTCTCTTGAGTCGGTCTTCTTGAGATAATCTGTTTATAGAACATCGCTGATTACACTTTTCACCCTCCGGCAACCACTAATCCGATTACTTTTTTGGTTCCGGCTTTTTTTAAGACCCGCGCCGCTTCGCTCAAGGTCGCGCCGGTCGTTGAGATGTCGTCAATTAAAATTACGGTCTCGGCCGGCTTGAAGCCGGGTTTCAAACCAAAAGCGTTTTTCACGTTTTCCAATCTTTCTTTGCGAATTTTTATTTCGGCTTGCGGCTTTGTTTTTTTAATTTTAACCAAGCCGTCTGCCAGCGGCAAATTTGTTTTTTGAGCCAAAGTTTTGGCTAAAAGCTCGGCCTGATTGAATCCCCGTTCTCTTTTTCTTTTGGCCGTCATCGGTATTGCCAGAATTTGAGAGCCGGCTGTCAAATTGGAACCGGCCGCTTTCAGCATCAGATCGGCCAGATCGTCTTTCAAAGCCTGGCTGCGGCGGAATTTGAACTGGCGTAAAATCCTTTTGAGAATGGGGTTGGCGTAAGCGCCGGCTGAAATAACGATATTCAATGACGGCAGCGACCGCGCTTCCGGTTCAAAAATTTTATCAAAGCATTTCGGACAAATATATTTGCCGAATCGGCCGCAGGACAGGCATTTCTTGGGCAGAATAATTTCAATTAAAAACGGAACAATTTTGCGAGAGTCAAACATGTTTCGTTCCCGGATAAACTAATTTGTGGATAAGTGGCATTAGTAAAAATTATCTTATGATATAATGAAAGAGGCAAACCTGGGAAGGCAAAGCCACATAATGCATGTCGGAATTATCATTTTTCAAGAGTTTGACGCTGCCGAAAAGCTTTTGGCCGTGGAAAAAAGAGGCTGAAAGCGTTTTAGGCGTTGATTTCGGTTCTTCTTCAATTAAAATGGTGCAGCTTCGCCGGTTTAAGGAGCGGGCGATTTTGGAAACTTACGGCGAGTTGGCCACCGGGCCTTACGGAGGAGTAGAGGTCGGCCGGGCTGCAAAGATTGACGACGCCAAAGCCAAAGAGGCGATTTCGGATCTTATTAAAGAAGCCGGAATCAAATCCAAAGACGCCGTAATTAACGTTCCGATGCATTCCAGTTTTGTTACCGTAATTGACATGCCGCTGATGAGCGAGAGGGAATTGGGCGAGGCCATAAAATTTGAAGCTCGTCGCTACGTGCCGGTGCCGATAGCCGATGTTACGCTCGACTGGTGGATTATTCCCGAAGGTTTCAGCGCGAATCCAAGCGCGAATGACAACGAGGGACTGGTCAAGAAAAAGAAATTTATGTCAGTGCTTTTGGTGGCGATCCACAAAGAAATTTTGGATAAATACCGTTCCATTTTAAAATCAGCCGGTCTTCAGGTTTTGGCTTTTGAAATAGAAATATTCAGCGCGGCGAGGTCGATTTTGGCCAGTGACTTGGCGCCGGTGCTCTTGATTGACGCCGGAGCGGCCAGCGCCAAAATCACCGCGGTTGATTACGGAATCGTCCGCATGGTTTACGCTTATGAGCGCGGATCGCAGGAAATCAGCGAAACTTTGGCCAGATCTTTGAATGTTAATTTTGCCCGAGCCGAAGAATTGAAGCGCGTCATTGGCCTTTCGGACAAGCCGGAGCATCAGGAAATCAAAAGCATCATTGAGCCGCTGGTTGACCGTTTGTTTTCCGAAGCCGGCCGGCGCTTTTGGATTACCGGCGCAAATCAGGTCGATCCATCAGCCGGGTGATTATTTACGGCGGTGGCGGACTGCTAAAAGGTTTAGTGGAAAAAGCAGCCGAACGTTTCGGTCTTGAAACCAGTCTGGGCCAGCCGTTTAACCGTTTGGAATTCCCGTCTTTGGTCCAGCCGGCAGTCAAAGAAGTCGGGCCGTCGTTTGCCACGGCCATAGGTCTGGCTTTAAGAGGATTAAAATAATATTAAATATAAAAAATAAAAATGGTTGAAAAAGAAACATTTATTCCCAAAATTGCGCCGATGGCCGAAAAAACGCTGTATCAGGCGCGCGGGATCGGCTGGCTCAACACCGGGGCGTTTATTTTATTCGCCATATCTCTTTTGATTTCGGTCGGACTCTTTTTTTACCGCGGTTTGATCCGGGGGCAGATTAATAATCTTTCGGCCACGCTTCAAAAAGTGGAAGGCGAATTTGAACCGGCTCTAATCGTTGAATTACAGCAGACCGCTTTGGCAATCAATTCCATCAAAAACCTGACTCAAAAACATGTCGCCCTGTCGCGCCTTTTTAAATTTTTGGAAGAAAACACCATTGCCAGCGTCCGTTTTTCCAATTTCAGCTATAACGGCGGCAAAGTCGGCCTGACCGGCACGGCCCGCTCGTACGTCGCTTTGGCCGAGCAGTCTTTAATTTTTGAAAAGAGCCGTTTGATCAAGGATGTTTCTTTTTCAAATTTTGTTTTGAGCTCCGGCGGGCTCGTCAATTTCAACACGATCTTTACCGTCCAGCCGGATTTAATTTTTTATCAACCCGAATGATTTTATGAGATTTTTTTTCGCTATAATTTTGTTGGCCGCGGCCTTTTCGCTCTTTTTTTTCTGGAGCCAGCCGATGCGGAGCGAGATCCGCGAGCTTGGAGTTGAAAAACAGAATTTTGAATCGGTTATCGCCCGCGTCAATGTTTTGCGCAAAACCCGCGACGCTCTTTTGCAAAGCTACAATACCATACCGGATGAGGAATTGAAAAAAATAAAAAATGCCGTGCCCGAAATTCCGAAATCCGGAATTCTGGTCGTCCAGCTGGCCAATATGGCAAGCCAAAACAATCTTTTTCTTAAAAATATCAATGTTGCCGACGCCAAAACATTGCCGAAATCAAAAAGCGATAAAAACAAAGACAATAAGGATAATATTGTTTCGCTGACATTCTCCGTTTCCGGCAATTATGAGAATTTTATTAATTTTATCAAAGAACTTGAAAAGAGCCTGAGGATCATTGATATAACCGATGTTTCTTTTTCATCCGGCGGAGACAAAGATTTGTATGATTTTTCTTTGACGGTTAACAGCTATATTTTAGGAATAAAATGAGCCAGAAATTTAAATCGGCCATATTAACTTTTCTGATCGCGGTCGCCATTATCGGCTCGGCGTTTATTTGGTATCGTTTTTTGGCTTCAGAGCCCAGCCAGCCGGTCGCCAAAATGGCCGCAAGCGCGGATGTCAGCAACCGTTCGCTTTTGACTTTGCTTGAGTCGCTGGAAGGGCTTAAATTTGATTTTGAGTTTATTGCCGGACCGATCTACCGCAGTTTTCAGGACTTCACTCCCAATATCGCCGAACCGGCCGAAAAAGGCCGTCCGAATCCTTTCGCCCCGTTAGAAAAACAGTAAAATATGCCCGATCTTTATTTTATTGATCGTCTGACCGAGAAGGGTTTAATCAACGCAAACGCCGCCGCGAGAATAAAAAACGAATCAGCGTCCAGCGGCGTTCCGGTTGATAAAATTTTGGAAAGCCGCGGCATCGCGCCCGGCGAGATACTCGCGGCCAAAAGCGAAACTTACGGCGTTCCGGTTTATGAATTGAAAGGCCAGAAAGTGGATGTTGAAGTGCTGAAATTTTTGCCCGAGGAGTCGGCGCGCCTTTATCAATTTGCCCCGCTTGGCGTAAAAGACGGAGTTTTGGAAATCGGAATGTTTGATCCGGCCAATATTGAAGCCAGAGAAGCCATAAAGTTTATCGCCTCCAAAACAAACATTCCTTTTAAAATATACGTTATTTCAGGCGCCGATCTTGAAACGGTTTTGGAAGAATATAAAAGCCTTGGCGGAGAAGTAAGCGGCGTTCTTTCCGAATTTGAAATAGCTTTACAGGAGGAAAAACCGGTTTTGGTCGCTCCGGGAACGGTCATAGAAGGAGTTTTTGTTGAAGAAGCGCCGGTAACCAAGATGGTCGCGGTGATCATCAAGCACGCCACCGAGGGCCGGGCTTCTGACATCCATATTGAACCTTCCAAAGACAAACTGCGGGTTAGATTCAGAGTGGATGGAATTCTTTACACCAGCCTTTGGCTGCCGCTTAAAATGCACGAAGCGGTTGTTTCCCGGATCAAAATTCTGACCAATATGCAGTTGGATGAAAAAAGAAAACCGCAGGACGGAAGATTTTCAGCCAAAGTCGGCGAGCGTGAAATTGATTTTCGGGTTTCCACCATGCCGACGTCTTTCGGCGAAAAAGTGGCGATCCGCATTTTAGATCCGGAAAAAAATGTTTATGACTTAAAAAGTCTGGGCCTGGAAGGCCGCAATTTGGAAGAAATAGAAAACGCGCTTAAGCGGCCGTACGGATTGATTTTGCTGACCGGTCCGACCGGCTCCGGAAAAACCACCACCCTTTACGCCATGCTTCAGACCATTAACAGCGAGCGGTCAAATTTAGTCAGTCTTGAAGATCCGGTTGAATACAACATTAAAGGCGTCAATCAGTCTCAAGTCCGGCCGGAAATCGGATATGATTTTGCCAACGGACTCCGTTCCATACTTCGCCAGGATCCTGATATAATACTGGTAGGCGAGATACGGGACAAGGAAACTGCCGCTTTGGCGATTCACGCCGCCCTGACCGGACATCTGGTTTTGTCAACGCTTCACACCAACAATGCCATCGGAGCCATACCGAGGCTGATGGACATGGGCATTGATCCGTATCTGATCGCTCCGACTATGGCGGCGGTGGTTGCCCAGCGTTTGATTCAGACTCTTTGTCCCGAGTCGCGCAAAGCTTTGAAAATGACGGATGAACTCAAAGAAAAACTGGATCGGGAATTGAAAGACGTGTCCGAAGTTGTCAAAAGAAAAATAAAATGGCCGAAGGAAATTTATGAAGCCATGCCGTCGGCCGCCTGTCCCAAAGGCACGCGCGGCCGGATCGGGGTTTTTGAGGTTTTAAGCGCGACCAAAGAATTGGAAAAAGTTATTTTAAACGATTCCCGTCCGGAAGCGCTGGAAAAAGAAGCAAGGCGCCAAGGCATGATTACCATGCATGAAGACGGAATTTTGAAATTGCTTGACGGCCGGGTCGGCTTTGAACAGTTAATTCAAATATAATGAATTAAGAATTATGAATAAAAAATTTTCAATTAAACGAGGATTTACTATTGTTGAGTTGCTGGTGGTTTTGGCAATCGCCGGTTTTATTTTATCCATTATTTTTGTTTCAATTACCGGCGCCAGAGCCCGCGGCCGCGACGCCCGGCGGGCCGAAGACATCAAACAGATTCAAAATATGCTTGATATTTATCATGTCAATCGTAGGCAGTATCCGGTTTGCGCTCTTGCGGTAATCAACGGCACAAGCGACTGCTTGTCTCAAGCTTTAATTAATGAAGGAGTGGTCAGTTCGTCGCTGGCGGTTGATCCTCTCGGAGGCGGGAGCGGAGTTTGTTTGGCAGCCGGTTCATATGTTTATTGCTACGAATCGGACAGTCCCGAAGCCTACACTTTGCATTATTATTTGGAAACCGATTCCATTTTGGGCAAATCGCCCGGCTGGCAAGAGGCCAGTCCTTAAATCAATGAATGATTATAAAAAACAATTTGAAGAGCTGATTATGCTGGTGGCCAAAGAGAAGGCTTCGGATCTTCATATTTCGTCCGGCCGTCGTCCGATTTTAAGGATTTCAGGAGAACTTATCGCGCTCCTCAAAATGCCGGTGCTTACGCCGGCTGACATTGAAGGCATGATTTTTTCAATTATTTCCGAAGAACAAAAAAATGAATTTTTTAAAGAAAAAACACTGGATTTTTCTTACACTTACCAAGACAAGGCCAGATTCCGGGTCAATATTTATTTCCAGCACGGCTATGTCGCCGCCGCGTTCCGTCTTATTCCGGTTGAGATTGCGACTTTGGCCGATTTGAATCTGCCGCCGATTCTGGCCGAATTTACGCGCAAAGAACAAGGTTTTTTTCTGGTGGTAGGACCGACCGGGCACGGCAAGTCAACCACTTTGGCTTCAATGATTGACATAATCAACCGCGAGCGGTTTGAACACATCATTAGCATTGAAGATCCGATTGAATATTTGTTCATCCCCGACAAATCCTTAATTGAGCAGAGAGAAATCGGGCGCGATACTCTTAATTTTGCTTCGGCTCTGCGTTCAATGTTCCGTCAGGATGTCAATGTCGCCATGATCGGCGAAATGCGCGATCCGGAAACAATTTCCACGACCGTAACCGCCGCCGAAACCGGACACCTTGTTTTTTCGTCGCTCCATACCAACAGCGCTTCCCAGACCATAGATCGGATTATAGATTCTTTTCCGTCCGGCCAGCAAAATCAGATTCGCACCCAGCTGGCCAGCGCTCTTTTGGGCGTTTTTTCCCAGCGTCTGGTTCCTCGGATTTCGGGCGGCCGGATACCGGCTCATGAACTTTTAATCGCCAATACCGCCGTCAGAAATTTAATCCGCGAAAACAAGGTTCATGAAATTGATCTGTTCATTGAAACCAGTTCCGAGGAGGGGATGACCAGCCTGAACCAGTCGCTCATTGATTTGGTGCGCAAAGGCCAGATCACGATGGAATCGGCCAAAGACTATTCGCTCAACGTTAAGGGTCTTGAACATTTAATGGGATGATTTTTACAAGATGATTTTTTATTATCAGGCCAAAACCCAGGAAGGCGAGGAAAAATCCGGCACAATTGAGGCCGCCAGCCACGATTTAGCCGTTGCCGCTTTGCAGCGAAGAGGTTTTGTCATTGTTTCTCTTAAATCGGCCGAAGAGCGCCAGTCTTTATGGCAAAAATTTTTAGCCGTTTTTCAAAAGATCAAAGACCGCGATGTCGTCATATTTTCGCGCCAGCTGGCCACGCTTTTCGCGTCCAAAGTTTCGGTGGTGGACGCCCTGCGCATTTTAATAGCCGAATCGCCAAGCGAAGTTTTTCGCAAAAATTTAACTGAAGTTGCCGACGACATTCAGGGGGGGCTCCCGATGTCGCAGGCCTTTGGCCGGCACCCCGAAATATTTTCAAATTTTTACGTCCAGATGGTTCGGTCCGGAGAAGAGTCGGGAAAACTGGACAACGTGCTTGATTATTTAGCCGATCATTTGGAGCGTTCCTACGATTTGTCTTCAAAAGCCAAAAATGCCATGATCTATCCGGCTTTTGTTCTCGGCGCCTTTTTAATCGTGGTTGTCGTTATGCTGGTTGTGGTCGTGCCGCGCATCTCGTCAATCACCGCCGATCTGCAGGCGAGCGTCCCGGTTTATACCCGCGTCATAATCGGAATTTCCAACATTATCAGAAGTTTCGGCGTTTTCTTTTTGGTTTTAATCGCGCTTGGCGCGGTTTTTCTGTGGCGCTATTTCCGGACGCCGGCTGGAAATAAAAGTTTGGCCAGAATCCAGCTTTCCATTCCGGTTGTCAAAGATTTTTACCGTCAGATTTACCTGGCCCGTTTTGCCGATAATCTCCAGACAATGCTTTCGGGCGGAGTAGCCGCGATCAGAGCTCTTGAAATTTCGGCCGATGTTGTCGGCAATGCGATTTACTCCGAAATTATCCGCGAAGCCGCCGAAGCCATCAGATCCGGATCGTCCATATCCGACGCGTTCGGCCGTTATGAAGATGTTCCCCAGCTTGTCACTCAAATGATCAAGATCGGCGAGGAAACCGGAAAGCTTAATCAAATTTTATCAACGCTGGCCCGTTTTTATACCCGCGAAGTCAACAATACTCTTGACCGGATGGTAAGCTTAATTGAGCCGGCTTTAATCGTTGCTTTGGGTTTGGGTGTAGGCATCATTGTCGCGACTATTTTTGTGCCGATCTACTCAATTTCAAGCGGCATTTAAAGTTATACACATTGTTTTTTGGTTAATTTAGCCGGTTATTCTATAATTTAAGTTATATGCGGTCGAATTTTATTGATATCTTATTGATGTCTTATAATTAGCAAATACTATTTATGTTTAAATTAAAATCGCGATCCGGCGCCAAAAGAGGTTTTACTCTCATTGAACTTTTAGTCGTTATCGCAATTATCGGCGTTTTGGCTTCGGTGGTTCTGGCTTCCTTAAACAGCGCCCGCCGAAAATCGCGCGATGCCCGCCGAGTGGCTGACATCAAGCAAATTCAGCTGGCTCTTGAACTATATTTTGATTCCAAAGGCGAATATCCGGACGTAACCAGCAATCTTGATCCCGATTATATTCCGACGGTGCCGACCGATCCGGTGGCTCAAGCCGTTTATCCTTATAATTCTTATATTTCAACGACTATTGACGCTTCAAACGATTGCGCCGAGGCCAGTGAAACCTGCCTTTATTATCATTTAGGAGGCAATTTGGAAGAAAGCACCAATCCGGCGCTCAACGGCGACAGGGATGTTGACGGCGATGTTGTAGACGGTCCGGATGCCGACGGCTGCACTGACGAAACCGGACGATATTGTTATGACGTGACGCCTTAAACTAGTTGCCAGTCACTAGTCCCTGGTTTATGGCAGTTTTGATTTTCGTTTTAGGGCTGATTTTCGGAAGTTTCGGAAACGTAATCATATTCAATTTAAACACCGGCGAGTCTCTAATTTTTAGAGGCTCGCGGTGTTTTTTTTGCGGCCGGAAACTCGGCTGGCTTGAACTGATTCCGGTTGTTTCATTTTTATTTTTAAAAGGCCGGTGCCGGACATGCTTGGGCAAAATATCCCGCCAGTATCCGTTTTTTGAGATTGCCAGCGCTTTCATATTTCTGCTGGTGTATTACCGGCTGGGATTTCAGAATCCGATTCTGACCGGAACAGCAATTTTATTTTTTTGGCTTTTGCTTATGATTTCGGTTTATGACATCCGCCATAAAATAATCCCTGACAGCTTGGTTTACATTGCGATTTTCACCGCTTTTATTCTTTCCTTATTTTTAATTCCCCGTTATTTATTCATAATTCATTTGCTCGCCGGCGCCGGATTATTTATTTTTTTCGCCGGGTTGTGGCTGGCATCCCGCGGCCGCTGGATGGGTTTTGGCGACGCCAAGCTGGCTTTGGCGATCGGTTTAATGCTCAGCTGGCCCGAGGGAGGGCTCGCGCTTTTATTTTCTTTTTGGATCGGAGCGATTTTCGGCCTGGCATTGGTATTTGTCAAAAAATTAAAGAATCTGAAGATCCAGATTCCGTTTGCCCCATTTTTATTTTTAGGGAGCCTTAGCGCTTTTCTGTGGGGAAATAAAATTATTTCCTGGTATTTTTCCCTGCTCCGTTAGAAATCGTTATTTCTAACCAGGTTTGTTATAATTAAAAAATGAACAAGGGGTTTATCCCGTTAGTAAGCCGTCAAAATATGGCAAAAAACAAAAATATCAACAATAAAACTGAACAAATTAACTTACCAGCGGGATTTACTTTGCTTGAGATGATGATATCGGTCGGAATCATTCTTATGATATCGGCTCTGATTTTGGCTGATTTTCCGGATTTTTTCCGCCGGCTTGAGCTTTCGCGAACCGCCCAAGCCATAGCTTTTTCTTTTCGCGAAGCCGAAGGCGCCGCGCTGGCGGTGCGGGAATTCGGGTCCGGAATTTTTCCGGCTTACGGCCTTCACTTTGAAAATTTTCCGGCAAAATCCTATATTCTTTTTGCCGATGTCAACGGCGACCGGGAATATGACGCTCCGGCTGAACTGGCAGATACGTTTTTTATTCAAAATCTTCCATCAATTATTCAAGTTTGCGCCGGCGCCAAATCGGCTCCGCCGGGGGATTGTTCCATCGCCCGGCTTGATGTTGTTTTTGTCAGGCCCAATCCGGATATTGTGATCAGCGCTGATGGAGTAGAGTTCACCGACGCCGAAATTATAATAAAGTCGCCCGAAGGCGCTGAGCGCCGCATCGTCATCTGGCAGACCGGCCAGCTTTCAATTGAATAAAATGAACTTTACCAAACAATCAACGCTAAATACCAATAAATCCTTCCACCAAGGTTTTTCGCTTCTTGAAAGCATCGTTTCAATCGGCCTTTTAGCCATGGCTTTATCCGGCATTTTGTCGCTTTCATCAATGGGAGTGCGTTCAGCCGTGCGCATTTCCAATCAAGTCACGGCCTTTTTTTTGGCGAGCGAAGCCGTGGAATATATCCGCAACGTCAGGGATTCCAATGTTTTAGCCGGAAATTCTTGGCTTGACGGTTTGGCCGATTGCCAAGCCGTGAATGGCTGCTATGTTGACGCCGTCAACGCCGCTATTACTCCTTGCGCGGCGGCTTGTCCCGAAATCAAGTTTGATTCTTCAAATAATTTATTTAATTATTCGTCAGGCAATGAAACCATTTTTTCCCGGCAGGTTTTGATAACCGAGGTTGAGCCGTCGCGGGAAATAAAACTTGACGTAAACATTTCTTGGCCGCAGGGAAACGGCACCCAGAGTTTTACTTTAGAAGAACATCTTTTAAATTTGTCTTTTGAATAAATTATGATTATGGATAAACGAGGGTTCACCCTGTCAGTAAGCCGTCAAAATATGGCAAAAAACAAAAATATCAACAATAAAGCTGAACAAATTAACTTACTAACGGGGTTCACATTGATTGAATTGATAGTCGCTTTAGGCGTTTTTTCCGTTGCTATTTTTATGTCCACTTCAACATTTTTAAATTTGCAGAATGCCGAGAGAAAAGTCCAGAACGAAGTGAATTTGCAGGACAATCTGCGTTTCGGGCTTGAGATGATGGCTAAAGAAATACGGACCGGCCGCGATTATCATTGCGGTTTTTCGGCCGGTGTCGGACCGCTTGACTGTCCGGCCGGAGATTCTTCGCTTACTTTTCAGACCACCCAGCTTCAAAGCGTCATTTACCGCCAAATTGACAGTCGCATCCAAAAATCCACTGACGGCGGCGCTTCTTTCCAACCTTTGACTTCGGGCGATGTTTTAATTGAAGATTTGGCGTTTATTGTATCAGGCGCGGCCAGCGGCGACAGTTTGCAGCCAAGAATTTTAATCAGCATTAAAGCTTCGGTTCAGACCAAAGGAACCAAAAAAGAGCTTAGTTTGCAAACTTTGGTTTCCCAAAGAAAATTAGCGCCATGAAAAATAAAGGCTTTTCATTATTGTTTTCCATTTTGTTCATCGCCGCCGCTCTTTCGGTTTCTTTGGGCATTTCAGGATTGGTTTTGGGAAGAATCAGGCTTTCCGGCATCGGCCGCGATTCGCAAATCGCTTTTTACGCCGCCGATTCCGCGGCCGAATGCGTGATTTACTGGGATATTTATTGGATTTCGGAAATCAAATTTTCAACTTCCAGTCCTTCAACCATCACCTGCGCCGGCCAGAGCCGTTCAGTCGGCGGGGGACTGGTCAGCTCATTTAGTTTGGATTTTGACAATGGTTCCTGCGCCACGATTGATGTTGATAAAACCGATCCCAATTTAACGATAGTCACTTCAATCGGCCGAAGTCCGTGTGCGGGAGTAAAAAGAGTGGAAAGAGGACTTGAAGTCAGGTATTAACAACCGGATTAGAATGAGCCGCAAGTAAAGTCATGGACAGGTTTGAAGCTAAAAAAAGAATAGAAAAATTAAAAAAGGCGATTAACCGCCACCGTTATCTTTATCATATCCTTGATCGTCCGGAAATTTCCGATGCCGCGCTTGATTCGTTAAAACATGAGCTTAAAAAACTGGAGGATGGGTTCCCAGATTTGGTTTCTCCCGATTCGCCGACCCAGCGGGTCGGCGGCGCGGCGCTTAAAAAATTCAAAAAAGTCAGGCATGCTTTGCCGATGCTTTCTTTGGAAGATGTTTTTTCACCCGAAGAAGTTGAGGAATGGGCGATGCGCAATCTTAAAATTGAACCGAAAGCCGGAAACCCGCGCCTTTTTGCCGAATTGAAGTTTGACGGGCTGGCGCTCAGCCTTGTTTACAAAAACGGCGTTTTGAATCGGGCTTCCACCCGCGGCAACGGCCGGATCGGCGAGGATGTCAGCGTCAATGCCAAAACCATTGAGTCAATTCCGTTAAAACTTGAAATACATGATGACCTTCCTGAAAATTTCAGAAGAAATATTGAAAAACTCATTGCCGGCGGAGTCATTGAAGCACGAGGCGAAGTTATTATTGCCAAAAAAGATTTTGAAAAAATTAATTTAGGTCAGCTCAAAGCCGGTTTGCCGGCTTTTGCCAATCCCCGTAATCTCGCCGCCGGATCGGTGCGCCAGTTGAATCCAGCCGTTACCCGATTGCGGCGCCTTGATTTTTACGCTTATGATCTTTTGGCTGGCGCCGGCCAGACCAGGCACAGTGAAGAGCATGAAATTTTAAGGGCGATTGGCTTTAAAACTGATAAAAAAGCAAAAATCATTGATAATCTTGAAGAACTTTTTGTTTTTCAGAAAAAAATCGCAAGCGAGCGTCCGCGCTACGATTATGATGTTGACGGCATTGTGGTTAGCGTTGATGACAATGATCTTTTTGGGCGTTTGGGAGTGGTTGGCAAAGCCCCCCGCGGTTCAATTGCCTTTAAATTTGCGCCGCAGGAAGCAACGACCGTTATAGAAGATATTATAGTGCAAGTCGGCCGGACCGGCTCACTCACTCCGGTAGCTAAATTAAAACCGGTCCAAATTGGCGGGGTAGTGGTCAGCCGGGCCACACTCCACAACGAAGATGAAATAAGACGTCTTGACGCCAGAGTCGGCGATACGGTTGTGGTCGGCCGGGCCGGCGACGTCATTCCTGATATCCGAAGCGTGGTTAAGGAACTTAGAAAGCAAGGCGTCAAAGAATTTCATATGCCGGAAAATTGTCCGGCTTGCGGCCGGCCGGTCATAAAAGACGGCGCGATCCATCGCTGTTCCAATACAAAATGTCCTTCAAGAAAAAAAGAGATTCTTTATCATTTTGTTTCAAAACAGGCTTTTGACATTGAGGGATTGGGCCCGAAAATAATTGATGCTCTTTTGGCAAACGCTTTAATCCGCGACGCCGCTGATTTGTTTGAACTGGAAGAAGGGGATCTTGCGGGTCTTGAGCGTTTCGGCGAGAAATCAGCGTCAAATATTATCAAAGCCGTAAATGCCCGCCGGCAGATTGATCTCGCCCGTTTTATTATCAGCCTTTCCATTACTCATGTCGGCGAAGAGACGGCAATTGATCTGGCAAATCACTTCGGCAGCGTTGAAAATTTTCAAAAAGTCAGTCGCGATTCTTTAGAGGCCGTTCCCAATATCGGAGAAGCGGTTTCCAAAAGCGTTTTTGATTGGTTCCATAACCAGATCAATCTTAATTTTTTGAAAAGGTTGATGGAACATGTTAAAATCAAAAATCCGCCGAGAATCAAAGCAGGCAAATTATATGGCAAAACTTTTGTCTTGACCGGCTCTCTGGAATCAATGAGCCGTGCGGAAGCCAAAGCCCGGATTCGCCGGCTTGGTGCGGATTCATCTGAAACAGTTTCTAAGAGCACGGATTTTGTGGTAGCCGGCAAAGAGCCGGGTTTCAAATTGCAAAAAGCACGGAAATTGGGAATTAAAATAATAAACGAAGAAGAATTTTTAAAAATAATTAAAAATGATCAGTCCCAAAGACATCAAAAAAATATCGGAGCTTAGCCGCGTTGAATTGAGTTCGGAAGAAGAAAAAAAACTGGCCGCGGATTTGGAAAGCGTGCTTGACTATATTGAAAAATTAAAAGAAGTTGATGTCTCGGGATTAAGCCAGTCCGAGCTTTTTTCCCATTTTAATGATTTTCGGCAGGATATCCGGCCCAAAGAGATTTTTGATCCAAAGCCGCTGTTTTCAGCCGCGCCTGAAACCCAAAAAGGATTTATCAAAGTCAAGAGCGTTTTTAAAAATGACAAAAATTGATTTGGCCGGATTGGGCATTGCCGAAGCCAAAAATTTAATGAGCCGCGGCGAATTGTCGTCGCGGGAACTGCTAAGCGCTTATCAGAGCGAGATTAAAAACAAAAATCCGGAACTTAACGCTTATCTTGAAATTTTCAGCGATAGTTTTGAGGCCGCCGAGGAAATTGATGAAAATTTAAAAAAGGGAGCAGAGCCGAGAGCTCTTGAAGGAATACCGTTCGCGATTAAAGACAATATTTTGATCAAAGATAAAATTTGTTCGGCCGGATCGCGGATGCTCCAAAATTACACCGCCTCTTACGATGCTTATGTCATTGAAAAATTAAAAGAAGCCGGAGCCATTTTTCTTGGCCGGACCAATATGGACGAATTTGCCATGGGTTCTTCAACCGAGAATTCGGCTTTTGGAATTTCGCGCAATCCTTACGATGTCTTGCGTGTACCCGGAGGCTCTTCCGGCGGTTCGGCCGTCGCGGTTGCGGCTAATATGGCTTTGGCCGCTCTCGGCTCCGATACCGGCGGATCAATCCGCCAGCCAGCCGGATTTTGCGGATTGGTCGGTTTGAAGCCTTCATACGGGGCGGTTTCCCGAAGCGGCTTGATTGCCATGGCTTCTTCTTTGGATCAGATCGGGCCGCTCGCAAAAACAGTTGACGACGCCGAACTCGTTTTTAACGTCATTAAAGGCAAAGACCCGAAAGACGCGTCATCGGTTGATTATGACGAACAAAGCGACAAGCGCGGCAAGAAAATTGACGATTCAAAATTTAAAATAGGAGTGCCAAAAGAATTTTTCGGCGAAGGCATTGACGAAGATGTCCGGAAAATAACGGATGACGCGATTGATACCTTAAAAGGTCTTGGCCATGAAATTAAAGAGGTTCATTTGCCCCGCGCGCCGTATGCCCTCGCGGCTTATTATATAATCGTGCCGGCCGAAGTCTCGGCCAACTTGGCGCGCTACGACGGAGTGCGCTACGGCCTGTATAAATCTGGCAAAGATCTGATTGATGATTATTTTAAAACCCGGGCGTTGGGTTTGGGCAGGGAAGTCAAGCGAAGGATAATTTTAGGAACTTATGTTTTGTCAGTAGGATTTCGCGACGCTTATTACGGCCGGGCCGGCAAAATCAGGATGCTGATTAAAAAAGATTTTGAAAATGTTTTTAAAGAAGTTGACGCTTTGATTGCTCCGGTTTCGCCCCAGCCGGCCTTTAAAATCGGAGAGAAAATTAATGACCCGCTTGCGATGTATCTTGAAGATATTTTTCTGGTGCCGGTCAATTTAGCCGGAGTCCCGGCTCTTTCACTGCCTTTCGGATATGTCAAGCGCGACAATCGGAAATTGCCGGTAGGCGTCCAGCTTATCGGGCAATGGTTTTCAGAATCAACTCTTTTTGAAATCGGCCGCCAGCTTGAAGCCCATCGTTAACTGACACACTTGGTGTGTTAGTTAATTTTATAAAAAATAAAGTTGTAGCGGGGGCCGGATTTTCACTGCTCGCCTTCGGCTGCGCTCCAGACCCTTGCGGTTCTGGCGGTCGCTTCGCTCCCTGTTTCCACTGCGGGAAAACTCCCGTTTTCCCGACCCCTTTCCCGTTCAAATCCGGCCCAAATTTTCAAACATTGAGATTTTTGTTGTAGCGGGGGCCGGATTTGAACCGGCGACCTCCAGGTTATGAGCCTGGCGAGCTACCGCTGCTCCACCCCGCAATGAAATAAATTATAACGTTTGGTTTGATTTTTGCAAATTTTGGCCGTAAAATGGTTTTAAATAAGATTTTGCCAGGGTAGCTCAGTCGGTTAGAGCGGAGCACTCATAAAGCTCAGGTCGTGGGTTCGATTCCCACCCCTGGCATCATAAATGATTTATTTTTAAATCATTTCCAAATTAATCTAACGATAATTTATGATGTTGGCGATAAGAGAAAACGAAAAATTAGCCGATTATTCCACTTTTAAAATCGGCGGGTTAGCCAAGTATTTCGCCGTCGTAAGGTCAAAAAAAGAATTGATTGAGGCGCTCAATTTCGCCGAGAAAAAAAATTTGCCGTTTTTCGTTTTTGGCGAGGGAAGCAATGTGTTGTTTGGCGATAAAGGATATGGCGGCCTTGCCGTTAAAATGCAGATAGAAGATATCCGCATTGAAAATTTTAAGATGTTTACCGCGGCCGGTTTGGCTTTAAGCAGATTAATTAATGAATCCATCGGCGCCGGACTGGCCGGTTTGGAATGGGCAGCCGGCATTCCCGGCACGGTCGGCGGCGCGGCCGCCGGCAACGCCGGCGCTTACGGCCATTCCATATCCGAATTTGTAAAAAATATCGCGGTTTTAAGCCGCAGTGGCTCCGGCGGCCGGCAGATTAAAAATTATCCGCCGGAACAATGCGATTTTGTTTATCGCGCAAGCAGATTTAAAAAACCGGACAATAACGAAATTATTTTGGAGATTGAATTTAATTTGGTGAAAGGGGACAGGGAGAAAAGCGAAAAAATAATTAAAGAAACATTGGAAAAAAGGAAAAATAAATTTGTTCCTTATCCTTCGGCCGGTTGTTCATTTAAGAATATAATCATTGATGAACTGAAAAATAAAAAAGAATTTTTAAAATTGATTCCTCCGCAAAAAATCAAAGCCGGCAAATTTCCGGCCGGCTGGCTGATAGAGAATTGCGGATTGAAAGGCAAACAAATCGGCGGCGCTAAAATAGCCGAAGAACACTCCAATTACATCGTTAACGCCGGAGGAGCCAAAGCCGGCGATGTGATGAAGCTGATTGATTTATGCAAACAAAAAACGCGGGAAAAATTTAATCTGGATTTGGAAGAAGAAATCGTCGTGATGTGATTTTAATTTTGAATTTCAGACATTATTTTTCCCCAGATATTCTTTGATTTTCCTGAAAATTTTATTTTAAATTTTTAATCATTATTGAAATCAACTCAAGTTTTCCCCGGATTGATTCCAACGCGTTCGCCAATTGCATATTTTGAGCTCTACGGCTTGTATCTTGGAAAACATGCATAAAGCCGGTTATTCCTTCGTAGATATAGCCTAAATTTTGTGTTGCATTATTTTTTTCAGCGGCGTTCATCGTGTAAAAATGGCCGCCGGGCACTGAAAACATCCTATAAAAAGGGGCTGTTCCCGATTGTTGAGTTGAATAAAGATAGCCGCTGACGGCTTGATAAACATAGCCGGCGTTCTCGGCGGCTTTTTTTTCGGCGGAACTCATAGTGTAGAGGTGGTCAAAAGAAACCGGATTATAGAGATGATAGAGAGGATAGGTTTCCGTTTGTTGGGTTTCATAGAGGTAGCCGGCCACATTTTCGTACACCCAGCCCGAATTTTTAATTAAATAATTTTTTTCGTTTTCGTTTATTGTATAAAGATGTTTTAATATCGCGGGATTATAGAGGCGATAAAGCGGAAATTTTGCGGGCAGAGTTTTTGGAGGAGATGTGGAATCAGCCGGAGGTATTTGCGGAGGCGTTTCGGAAGTAGAAAGCGTGTAGTGCCACCACAAATCAGCAAATCCGCCCGATGGGACGCTGACGCTCACCGAGCTTCCGGAAATCGGAGAAGCGCCGTGGTAATTGTTCGGGTCGTTAGCCGCGCCGCAGTTGGTCTGGGTGGAATAGCAAAGCGTGTAGCCGGCTGACCAGCCTGACGGAACCGAAACCGAAACAGTGTGCGTTCCCGCGGAAACGCCGGTGAAAAAATACGGATTGGCCGCAGTCGGCGATCCGCCGTCAAGCCGGACGGTTTCTCCTCCCGGAGGAGTAGCCGCCAGATTTCCCGGCATTTTCAGTTTAAAGCCTTGAATGATGCCGGGTGGGCCTGAAGGCGGTTGAGTAGGAGACGGAGGAGGCGGTGGAGGCGTTTTGGCAGACGCCGTAAAATGCCACCACAAATCAGCAAATCCGCCCGATGGGACGCTGATGCTTATCGAGCTTCCGGAAATCGGAGAAGCGCCGTGGTAATTGTTCGGGTCGTTAGCCGCGCCGCAGTTGGTCTGGGTGGAATAGCAAAGCGTGTAGCCGGCTGACCAGCCTGACGGAACCGAAACCGAAACAGTGTGCGTTCCCGCGGAAACGCCGGTGAAAAAATACGGATTGGCCGCAGTCGGCGATCCGCCGTCAAGCCGGACGGTTTCTCCTCCCGGAGGAGTAGCCGCCAGATTTCCCGGCATTTTCAGTTTAAAGCCTTGAATTGTTCCCGGTTTGAGAGGAACTGAAAAATTAATTCGGGTAATGTCTATGTTCCAGCTGGCGGCATTGGTAAATCCGCCGTTTTGGACCGTTCCGGCGTCTCCGGCGCCGTAATAAACCAAAAAGGACGAACCGGAAACATTTCCGGCAATATCGGTTAAAATGCCGGCGTTATGGATAGAGCCCCGGTTGCCGCCGACGGCTATTTTTGGCGAATCGGAAAAAGTTTTGGAATTCCAAGTTATGCCGTCTTTTGAAAATGAATAATAAAGGTCGTTATGATTAAGCTCGTTGTGGCCGTAGACCGCAAAGAAAACATTGTAATCTTTAAGATAAACCGGAACGAAATTGGTCGTTGTGAAAACTGGCTGATTATTGTTTTGAATTGTCCAGTTAATGCCGTCTGTTGAAAAAGCGAGCATTTCTCCGTTTAAGTCGGTGTTGGTAAAGTAGTGGTAAAATTTGTTGTTTAAGAAAAAGACCGCTGATTGTCCGATTCCATAACCTTGGGAACGAATTGTGTTTTGGATCACCGGTTTTGGGTTGGAATTGGAAGGATATTTTATCCAATTAACGCCGTCCGTAGATTTGGCCAGAAAAATTCTGTTGTTTTTGCCGGAAAACGAAGCGGCGGTGTAATAAAGATAGTAAATTCCGCCGGTTTTTACGACCGATGGATCGCAAATATGGCCGTCGGCGTTAAAATCGGTTTCTTCCGAGTTCGGCGTCGGGTTAAGAATTACGCGCAAATCCGACCAGTTAACGCCGTCGGAAGATTGGGCATACCAAATAGAATCTCCTCCGCCGATCCGCGCCGAACACCAATACATCCGATAAATTCCGCCGTCGTTTATGATTGAAGGGCCGTAATCATAAACATCGGGCCTTAAAATGGAGGTTCCGACAAAAGATGAAGAATTGATTGTTGGAAACGGAGCGGTTGCGGTTTCGGAAACGGTTGTTGGAGCAATTTCCGGCAAAGACGCGATCGGTTTGGGAGCGGCAGCGGTTTCCTGTTGCTGCAAAACATTTATTTGATTCTGCAGGGTATTTACTTGGGTTTGCAGCGTTTTTATTTGGGCGTTTAATTGTTCAATGGTGTGAGAAAGATTATGGTCGGCAAAAGCGAAAAAAGGGACAAATAAAAATATCCATGAAAACAACAAAACGCGGTAAAATCTTGTTAATCTTGTTATTAACTTAATCATTTTATTATTTTAATTATTAATGATAATTTAAAATAATTTTAAGTTTGCTTTAAATATAACATAATTATAACATGATATAGAATACTTTTTATGCTTTTGCGGGCGTAGCTCAGCCTGGTTAGAGTGTCCCCCTGTCACGGGGAAGGTCGTGGGTTCAAATCCCATCGCCCGCGCAAAATCAGTGTTGGATTACAAGGAAAGATCGCCGGTTCAAATATCCGGTCGAGTTCGCGTTTTATTGATTAAAATTCATTGCTTTTGGCTTCATTTTGGCCTATAATATATGTATTGCTGAAAATAAATAATTGGAGCCTCTTTAATCTTTATTATGCGTATTGAAATAAAATCCAAGGAAGAAACCGATTTAATCAAATCGCTTAAAAAAAGAGACGATCCTGAAGCCAAAAGACTGCTTCGTTTTTTTGATATGCCGGATTTGTCGCGGGAAAAAACAAGTCCTTTGTCTGAACTGATCAGGCGCATTTGCGGCATTCGGCGGTTTTCCGATTTTGACGATATAAAAATTCCTGAAATAGTTCCGGCTGACGCGAGTTTCAATTTGTTCAATTTCCCGCCCGACCACCCGGCCCGCAGCCGCTCCGACACCTATTACGTTGATGACCGCCATATTTTAAGAACCCACACCACGATGATGTGGTATTATTGGCTGCGGCGGCCGGAAATCAAAAATAAAATAAAAGAAAGTAAAAGCGCCGGAGCGCTCTCATACGGAAAGGTCTACCGAAAGGATGAGATTGACCGCAATCACATGAATTTTTTCCATCAGATGGACGGCTGGTATCTCGCGCCTAAGGCCGAAAAGATTATCGGCATTGACGACTTAAAAGATGTTTTAATTGAAATTGCCCGGGCGATTTACGGAAAGGGCGTCAAATACCGGTTCAATAAAGACGAGTTTCCTTATACCGATCCGAGCATTGAAATGGAAATAGAAAAAAGCGGCCGGTGGGTTGAGGTTTTGGGCGCGGGCGTGGTAAGAGCCGTCGTTTTAAAAAATCTCGGCGTTGATCCGGATAAATATAACGGCTGGGCTTTCGGCTTTGGCCTCGAGCGGCTGGCCATTTTAAGCATGGATCTTCCGGATATCCGCTTGCTTTGGTCTTCCGACCTCCGGATCAAGCGGCAGCTCAAACTCGGTCAAAAGTATGTTCCGGTCAGCAAATATCCGCCGATTACCCGCGACATATCTTTTGTGGTCAGCCGCGATTTTATTCCCAATAATTATTTTGACCTGATCCGGGATATTGCCGGCAGCTTGATTGAAGAAGTTAAATTGATTGATAAATATGAAAATCCGGAAAAATTCGGCAAAGGCCGGTTGAGCTATACCTACCGCGTAATTTACCGCTCTTGCCAGCGCTCCCTTCTTGCCAAAGAAATAGATCCGCTGCAGGATAAAATTTATAAAGAAACCGCCAGGCAATTTAAAGCCGAAATGCGCTAATAAAAATGAAACCGGAAAAAGATAAAAAAATAAAGGAGAACAGCTATACCGCCAAGGATATTTACGTTCTTGAGGGGCTTGATCCGGTCCGCAAACGGCCCGGCATGTATATCGGTTCAACCGGCGTTGAAGGCCTGCACCATTTGATTTGGGAAGTCGTTGACAATTCGGTTGATGAAGCCATGGCCGGCTATGCCAAAAACATATCCATTGCCCTTTTGCCCGGCAATTTGGTGCGGGTGGTGGACGACGGCCGCGGCATTCCGGTGGAAACGCACAAACAAACCAAAAAATCAGCTTTGGAAACCGTAATGACCACGCTTCACGCCGGAGGCAAGTTCGGCGGAGAGTCATACAAGATTGCCGGAGGCCTGCACGGCGTCGGAGTTTCGGTGGTCAATGCTTTGTCCAGATGGATGGAAACGAAAGTCTGCCGCGACGGCGCCCTTTGGATGCAGGAGTATGTCCGCGGCAAAGCCAAAGCGCCGGTTAAAAAAATCGGCAAGTGCGGCGGAACCGGAACGACCGTAACTTTTGATCCCGATCCCGAAATATTCTCCGCCAAAGGCGAATCCGCCTCCGGCGGAAAAGAAATGCCAAAATTTGACTGGCAGCGCATTTTAAACCGGATGCGCGAGCAGGCCTACTTGACCAAAAATTTGAAAATAACGATAACCGATGAAAGGGAAAAAGAAACCCACCAGCATCTTTCTTATTCTTTTTATTTTGAAGGCGGAGTCAAGTCTTATGTCCGTCATCTTGACCGCGAACTTACTCCCAGCCACGAAAATATTTTTTATATTTTAAAAGAGCACGAAAGCCTTTTGGTGGAAATAGCTTTGCAGTATGTTGATGATATTCAGTCGCGGGAAGTCAGTTTTGCCAATAATATCAATACTCCTGACGGAGGTTCTCATCTGACCGGTTTTCGCACCGCTTTGACAAGGGTTCTCAACGATTACGCCCGCAAAAACAATTATCTTAAAGCCGATGATGAAAATTTAACCGGCGAGGACGTCCGCGACGGCCTGACGGCTGTTGTTTCGGTCAAGCTTCGCGAGCCCCAGTTTGAAGGCCAGACTAAAGCTAAATTAGGCAATCCTGAAGCTAGGAGCGCCGTGGAAATCGTTTTTGGCCAGTCTTTTGCCGAATTTTTGGAAGAACATCCGTCCGACGCCAAAGCCATTCTGGACAAGGTTATTTTGTCAATGAAAGCCAGGAAAGCGGCCAAAGCCGCCAAGGAAACGGTGTTAAGGAAGGGGATTTTGGAAGGACTGGCTCTGCCCGGGAAATTGGCTGATTGTCAGACTCGCAATCCGGAAGAGTCGGAACTATTTTTGGTGGAAGGCGACAGCGCCGGAGGTTCGGCCAAATCGGCCCGCGACCGCAGGACTCAGGCCATTTTGCCGCTGCGCGGAAAAATTTTAAATGTGGAGCGGGCGAGGCTTGATAAAATGCTGGCCAATCAGGAGATCAAAGCTTTAATTATCGCACTCGGCGCGGCCATTGCCGAGGATTTGGACATCAGCCGCCTGCGCTATCACAAAATAATCCTGATGACCGACGCCGATGTTGACGGCGCCCATATCCGGACGCTTCTGCTTACTCTTTTTTACCGTTATTTCCAGCCGGTCATTCAATCCGGTTTCCTTTATATCGCCCAGCCGCCGCTTTACCGCATCCAAAAGGGTAAAACAGCCCGCTACGCTTACGGCGAAGGAGAAAAAATAAAAATAATGAAAGATAAAATTTTTGAAGGCGCGATGATTCAGCGCTATAAAGGTTTGGGGGAAATGAATCCCGGCCAGCTTTGGGAGACAACCATGGATCCGGCGGCCCGGCTTTTAAAAAGAGTTTTAATTGAAGACGCCGAAGAGGCCAACCGCACTTTTGACATTTTGATGGGATCAGTGGTTGAGCCGCGAAAAGTCTTTATCCAGACTCACGCCAAAAACGTCCAGAATCTGGACGTTTAAAGAAAATCATGGTATCTAATATATAGATATAGATTCAGAAAGGAGGTTTGAATGGAAAGAATTTTGGTTTTGGATGTTGACGGAGTATTGGTTGATAGCGGCTGGCTTGAAAAAATCTGGATGAAAGTTCAAAGATTTCTGGGTATTGAATCAACTCCCAAGTTTTTTTTCTTAATTAAGGAAGCGATAGATTTTATCAAAACGCCTTCGCTCAAGCCTGAAGCTGTTAATTTTTTTGAGCAGTTAAAAACAAGAGGACGCGGCGATTATAAGATCGGAATTATTACCGATCGCAGCTATCTGTCACTTCTGAAAATTTGTAAAAAAAACAAGATATTTTTTAATCAGTTTGAATTTATCCAAGTAAGGAAAAGTATGCTGGATAAATTAAACCGGAACATCAGATTTGACGATCGGATCCGGCGATGCTCGAAAGTCAAGCCGCATATTCATATTTTTGCCCGGCTTGAACTTTTTAGGATAGTTTTGGGAATATCTGAGCAAATGGTTTTGATTATTGACGATTCAGAAAATATCAGAAATATCGCTTCTGATATTTTCGGGTTTAAAGCCATTTCAAGTTTGAGTATTGATTTTAATCCCCACGCTTATGCATAAGCGTGGGGATTATTTAAATAAATATGGCCAGAAGATTACTGCTCCGATAATCGCGGCGCCGAAACTGGCCAAAAGAATAACCGCCGCCGCCAAGTCTTTAATTATCCTGACTTGCGTGTTTTTTTGAGGCTGGATGAAATTCATCATCCGTTCAATGACCGAGTTGATGAGTTCAAGAATTAAAACTGAAAATATCGTTATCAAAAGCGCGATTTTTTCCAGCCGGCTGGTTGGAAAATAAAACATCCCCGCGATTACTAAGCAAGCAGCCGCGAACATTATTTTGAAAGTTCTTTCGTATATCAGCGTTTCGGCAAAGCCGCTGAACGCCGCTTTGAAACTGTCTTTGAGTTTTCTCATTTTGGATATAGATATATTAACAAAACAACCAATCCGGAGCAAAGAGAATCTATTTATTATTTCTTGACTTAAATCGTCAATTTGGTATATTGATTTTATAAGCCCCGCGAGGGCTTTTTAAATAAGATGGATTTTTTGCGAAAAATCAGCGATTATATCAAATCAGCGCGGCTTGAAACCAAAAACGTAAATTGGCCGACCCGCCGCGAAACCGTGCGTTTCACTTTTTTGGTGATCGGAATTTCAGTCGCCGTCGCGGTTTATCTGGGATTTCTGGATTTTATTTTCGTTAATTTATTGGAAAGATTTGTTTTATGACAAAGCAAATAGCCGAATCCGGACGAAACTGGTATGCCATTCATACCTATTCCGGCTATGAAGACGCAGTAGCGCGCAATTTAAAACAGCGCGTTGAATCTTTGGGCTATGAAGACAAGATTTTTGAAGTTTTGGTTCCCAAAGAGAAAAAGATTAAAATCAAGAACGGCCGGCGCCAGACAGTTGAAGAAAAAATTTATCCCGGTTATGTTTTGGTTGAAATGATTGTGACCGACGATTCCTGGTATGTTGTTCGCAACACCCCGCGGGTGACCGGTTTTGTCGGCTCAGGCGTGACGCCGACCCCTCTTTCCCGCGAGGAAATAGACATTCTTTTCAAGCGGATGCGCGCCGAAAAAGAGCCGAAATACACCATTGACGTTTCCGTCGGCGACACCGTCCGCATAACCGACGGACCGTTTAAGGATTATGAAGGCAAAGTGGCTGAAGTTGACGCGGCCAGAGGCAAAGTTAAAATTTTGGTTTCAATTTTCGGCCGCGAAACTCCGGTTGAGCTTGATTTTCTGCAGATTAAGAAACTCTAAGATTTTTAAATGAACTAGATAACTAGTCAACTAACAAACTAATTCAACCATGTCAAAACCAGTCAAAATCATAATTAAACTTCAAATTCCGGCCGCTAAAGCCACTCCGGCTCCTCCGGTCGGACCGGCTTTGGGCCAGCACGGCGTCAATATCGGCGAATTTGTCAAAAAATTCAACGATGCCACCAAAGACAAAGGCGATAGCATCATTCCGGTTGAAATTACGGTCTATGAGGATCGCAGTTACGATTTTAAATTAAAAACTCCGCCGGCCTCCGATCTTTTGCGAAAAGCCGCCGGCGTTGAAAAAGGCGCGGCTAATCCGCTCGTCGCTAAAGTCGGCAAAGTAACCAAAACTCAAATAAGAGAAATTGCCGAACAAAAAATGGAAGATTTAAACGCCAAAAATTTGGAAGGCGCGATAAAAATCATTGAAGGCACTGCCCGCTCAATGGGCATAGAAATTAGAGAGTAATTTTTGACCCGATTATAAATTATTTTTTGCCTCCGTGTTATAATGGAGGCAAGATGAGAGGCGTTTTTATTGTTCTGGAAGGCACTGACGGCAGCGGCAAAGGCACGCAAGCAAAAATTCTTTATGAAAAACTTAAAAAGAAAGGTTTTAAGGTTCTGAAAATATCTTTTCCGCAGTACGGCAGCAAATCAGCCGGACCGGTGGAAGAATATCTTAACGGCAAATACGGCTCGCCGGACAAATTAAATCCTTACGCCGCGTCGCTTTTCTACGCTTTGGACCGATTTGATTTTTCAGCAAAAATCAGAGAGAAGATTGAAAACGGCTGGATTGTTTTGGCTGACCGGTACGTTGATTCAAACGCCGGACACCAGGGCGGTAAAATTAAAGATGAAAAAGAACGGGTTAAATTTATTGCTTGGCTTTACGGCATTGAATATGGAATTTTAAACATTCCCAAGCCCGATCTGGCCATAATTTTGCATGTGCCGGCCGAGATCGGGCAGAAGCTCATCAAGCAAAGGAAAAAACGGGATTATGTCGCCGGCGGAAAAAAACACGATGGCCACGAAGCTGATTTTGGCCATCTCAAGGCGGCTGAAAATTCCTATCTTTGGCTGGCAAAAAAATATCCGGACGAACATATTTTGATTGAATGCCTAAGTCAAAGCCGGCTCTTATCTCCGGAAGAAATCAGCAGAAAAGTCTGGCAGGCCGTCGGGCCGCTTTTGGCCAAACTTAAAAAATAACAATAAAAATATGCGTCAATATCTGGAAGTCTTAAAATACATAATGGAAAATGGAATTGATAAACCCAACCGCACCGGCATTGACGCCCGGTCAGTATTTGCGATGCCGATGCGATTTAAAATGGCCGATGGTTTTCCGGCAATGACCACCAAAAAACTGGCGTGGAAGAGCGTAGTAAGCGAACTTTTGTGGTTTATTGAAGGATCAAGCGATGAACGCCGTCTGTCCGAAATACTTCACGGCTCCAGAGACTCCGCTAAGACAACGATATGGACGGCCAATGCCCAAGCGCCATTTTGGAAACCTAAAGCAAGATTCGCGGGCGACTTGGGAAGAGTGTATGGGGTTCAGTGGAGATCGTGGAAAATATCCGACGGCCGGGAAATTGACCAGTTAAAAGATGTGATTGAAAGAATCAAGAAAGATCCGTATGACCGCCGGCTTATCGTTTCGGCCTGGAATCCCGGAGAACTGGACCGAATGGCTTTGCCGCCTTGCCATATGCTTTTTCAGTTTTTTGTTGCGAAGAGCAAATTATCTTTGGCTATGACTCAGCGCTCCTGCGATATGTTTTTGGGAGTACCTTTTAACATTGCTTCTTACGCCCTGCTTTTAAATATGGTTGCCCAAGTTACGGATTTGGAGCCGGATGAAGTGATTTTAACGCTAAATGACGCTCATATTTACTGCAATCATTTTGAGCAAGTGCGCCAGCAGCTTTCCCGCGAGCCTTACCAGTTGCCGAAACTCCGGCTTAATCCCGAAATCAAAGACATTGATAAATTCACAATGGGCGATATAGAGTTAATAGACTATCAATATCATCCGGCAATTGCCGCGCCAATGGCGGTATAAGAGAAATAAAATGATTTCAATAATTACGGCCTGGGCCAAAAATAAAGTCATTGGCAAAGACAATAAACTGCCGTGGAAACTGCCGGCGGATTTAAAAAGATTTAGAGAATTGACTCTTGGCAAGCCGGTAATAATGGGACGGAAAACTTTTGAATCAATAGGCAAACCTTTGGCTGGACGGACCAATATAGTCATAACTCGCGATAAAAATTTCAAGTCCGCAGGCGCGATTGTTGTTAATTCGCCCGAAGAAGCTGTTAAAGCCGCCGGCAACGCCGGAGAAATTATGGTTATCGGCGGCGCGTCGGTTTATAAAGAGTTTCTGCCTTTGGCCCAAAGGATTTATTTGACCGACATTGGCGCTGAATTTGAAGGCAACGCTTTTTTCCCGGATTTTAATCTTGACGCCTGGAAGACCGTAAGCCGCGAAGATCGCGAGGCCGATGAAAAAAACCCTTGTCATTATACTTTTATGATTTTGGAAAGAAAATAACCCTTCTTATTTAATAAAATGGAAAAAAATAAAAAAAACGCTCCGCCTATTTTTAGGAAACTGGCGCCTATAATCAAAAGCATTTTTTCGCCGCACAAAAAGGTTCTTTTTGTTGTTGCGTTTTTTTCTTTGGTCGTCGCCGCCTCGGACGCCTTGATTCCTTTTTTTGCCGGAAGATTTTTTGACGGCCTGATTGCAATTTACGATGGTGGCGAGCTGGCTTTGATTTTTTTACCGCTTGCGGTCTGGTTCATTTTAAAAATTTTATCAGATGCTCTTTCGTGGCGGATTGATTACAGGCAGGGGATACTCGCCGCCGAAATAGAATCGGAATATGTCTATAAAACTTTTTCGCGCCTGATTGAAAAACCGTTGGAATTCCACAAAAAAGCCAAAAGCGGAGAGGTTCATCAGCGCATCCACAGAGTCACTGAATTTACCGATGTTATGACCCGGGTTTTCATCGGTCTTGCTCCGGCTTTTTTAAGCATTGTCGCCGCTTTAACGCTCTCGTTTTTTATTCATTTCGGCATTGCTTTGATTATGATGGCGGCAGTCGCCGTTTACCTTGTTTTTTTGAGTTCTTTAAGCCCGAAACTGGCTCCTCTTCAGAAAAAAATGATCCGTGATTACAGCATCGCTTACGGCGATGCCGGAGATATCATGTCCAACATTAAGGAGGTCAAGCAATCCGCCGCCGAGCGCTATGAATCAAAACGAATTTTTAAAAAATTCGTTTTAGGCGCGGTAAAAAGCTGGATTGCTATTCATAAGATCTGGTCCAGACTCAATTTTTCCCAGAGAGTTTTGATTACGGCTACCCAGTTTATTATTTTTGTCTACTCCATCAGTTTAATTAGCCGCGGTTTTCTCAGCCCCGGCCAGCTCGTAACTTTAAACGCTTACGCCGCCATGCTATTTTCGCCTTTTGTCCAGCTGGGAATGCAGTGGCAGAGCATTCACAACGGCGCGGTAGCCATCACCGAAGCTGAAAAAATTTTCAGTTCTCCTCCCGAAATTTATACTCCTGAAAACGCGGTTATTTTAAGCGCGATCAAAGGCGATATTGTTTTTAAAAATGTTTCTTTCGGATACAAGGGCGGCCGGCGCGAAGTTTTGAAAAATGTGTCGTTTTCGGCCCGGGCCGGAGAAAAAATCGCTTTGGTCGGCGAATCGGGAGTGGGGAAAACCACGATTATTGATTTGCTGATGGCTTTTTATTTTCCGACAAAAGGGCAAATTTTAATTGACGGCCATAATATCCGCAATTTGGATTTGAGGGCTTACCGCGGATTTATAGGAGTTGTTCCTCAAGAGGTGACTCTTTTTAACGATACTGTTTTTAACAACATCCGCTACGGCAGTTTTGAAAAATCGGAAGAAGAAGTAAAAAAAGCGGCCGAGCTGGCTCATGCCGCCGAATTTATTGAAAAATCTTTTCCCAAAAAATACAAGCAGACGGTTGGCTGGCGCGGAATCAAACTGTCGGTGGGGCAGAAACAGAGAATCGCCATTGCCCGGGCAATCCTGCGCGACCCCAGGATTTTGATTTTAGACGAGCCGACTTCGGCCCTTGACGCCAAATCCGAGCATTTAATCCAGGAATCTTTAAGAGAGCTGATGGAAGGCCGCACCGCTTTTATCATTGCTCACCGCTTAAGCACCGTGCGCGAAGCCGACAAAATTCTGGTATTTGACAAGGGACGGATAATTGAGGAAGGGAAGCATGACGATCTCATCAGAATTGAAAACGGAGTCTATAAAAAATTGTACGATTTTCAGTTCAGGCCCGGCCGCAAACGGGTTTAGCCGGTTTTTATAAATTGGTTATAAAATAATTGGTTTTTATGTCCTGGATATTTTTTGCCGTTTTAGCTTATTTTCTAACCGCCTTTGTTTTTATTTTAGACAAAATTATTTTAAGCCGCGCCATCACCAAGCCGGTTTTATTTGCCTTTTACGCCGGGCTTTTGAGCATTTACGGTTTGTTTCTGGCGCCTTTCGGGTTTTCTTGGTCTTTGATCAGCTGGCCGGTTTTAATTTTGAGCCTTTCAAGCGGATTTATTTTTATAATGGCTTTGATTTTGTTTTACCGCGCCGAACAGTTGGGGGATGTTTCCAGAGTCGCTCCTTTAGTTGGAGCGATCACGGCCGTATTTATTTTGGGTTTGAGCAATTTGTTTTCAGTTGAAAAATTAACTTCATTGAGCCTGGCCGCTTTTTTCTTTTTGGTTTTGGGAGTTTTTTTGCTTTCTTTCAGCCGGTCAAATTTAAATCATTTTTTCAAAGTCATGTTTTTCAGCTTGTCGGCTGCTTTGCTGTTTGCCGTTTCTTTTATTTTGATAAAATTATCTTTTTTAAAAACCGGTTTTATCAACGCTTATATTCTCGGCCGCCTCGGCGAATTTTTAGCCGCTTTATTTTTAATAAGCTTGGCTTCGGTGAGAAATGATCTTTTCAATCATTTAAAACAAATAGAAGCCAAAAGCATCGGCCTTTTTCTGACAAATAAGATTCTTGCCGCTTCTTCTTTTCTTTTGCTAAATTACGCCATTTTTTTGGGAAACGTCAGTCTGGCGCAGGCGCTTATCGGCCTGCAGTACGTTTTTCTGCTTATTTTTTCCGGTTTATTGTCCTGGAGATTGCCGCAAATTCTGGGCGGCGATTCCGGCAGAACGGTTTTCAAAAAAATAGCCGCGATTTTCTGCGTTTTTTTGGGACTCTTTATTCTTTATTTGGATCAGGATAAAAGTCTTTTTCCCGGCGTCAAAAGTTACGGCGCGACTTTCAGTTATTCTTGGGCTGAAAAACTGGGTTTAAATCCAAAGGAAGCTTATCTTGCCGTTTTAGACGATTTAAAATCGCGCAATTTAAGACTGCCTTTATATTGGGATGAAATTGAAAAACAGCCCGGCAAATATTATTTTGAAAATATTGATTGGCAGATTAACGAGGCTGAAAAAAGAGGAGCCAAAATAATCGCGGCAATAGGTTTTAAATTGCCGCGCTGGCCGGAATGCCATATTCCTTTTTGGCTGGCCGAGCGGCCAAAAGACGAATTTAAAATTTTTTTGCTGGACTACATTGAAAAAACAGTGACCCGCGTCGGCGCCAGTCCCGCGATTTGGGCTTGGCAGGTGGAAAATGAGCCCTTTTTAAAATTTGGCCAGTGTCCGGAACTGGATGAAGATCTTTTAGATCAAGAAATAAGTCTGGTCCGTTCTTTGGACAGCCGTCCGGTCATCGTCACCGACAGCGGAGAATTGAGCTTTTGGGTTTCGGCGGCAAAAAAATCGGATATTCTGGGAACAACCATCTACCGGACGGTTTGGGACAAAAGGATACCGCTGGGCGGCTATTTGAAATATCCTTTGCCGCCGGCTTTTTTCCATTTGAAAGCCAATGCGGTCAATTTTCTGGTCAAAATTAAAAAAATCATAGTTGTTGAGTTTCAAGCCGAACCGTGGGGTCCCCGACAGCTTTACGAGTCTTCTTTGGAAGAACAGTTTCGTTTTCTGGATTTTGAGCAGTTTAAGGAAAATTTGGTCTACGCTCAAAAAGTCGGTTTTCCCGAAGTATATTTTTGGGGAGCGGAATGGTGGTATTGGCTTAAAGAGAAGCAAAATCATCCCGAGTTCTGGAATGAAGCCAAAAATTTATTCAGCAATCAATAATTGGTAAAATATATAAATTATGAATTATTTAGGAGTTGATATCGGAGCGTCCAAAATAAAAGCGGTTTTGTTTGAAAGTGACAGTCACCAAAAAACCGATTTTGCGGCAACCAGCACTCCTCAAAACAGGAAAAGATTCTTCTTTGAGCTGGAGCAATTCATAAATTTTTTCATAAACGGGAGAAAAATTTCCGGAATAGGCGTTGGAGTTCCGGGAATTGTTGATATTGAACGGAAAATTTTGATTAAAGCTCCCAATATTCCTTTTTTAAACGGTTGGGAAGTCAAGAAATTTTTTAAAAGATTCCGAAAGCCGGTTGAAGTTGACAATGACAGCCGCTGTTTTTTGAGAGCCGAAGTTTTGTGGGGCGCGGCTAAGGGCTGCGAGAACGCCGTTGCAATGACTGTCGGCACCGGCATCGGCGGAGGAATAATGATCGGCGGGAAGATTTATTGCGGCAGCCGCAACGGCGCCGGCGAGTTTGGCCACTCAATTATTTCGGCCGCGCCGGTAATCACTTTTGAAAATTTGGCCGGCAAGAAAGCGTTTTTAAAATACGGCGACCGGAGCGAAATTATCGGAATAGGCATAGCGAATATCATCAATAGTTTTGATCCGGATATGGTTGTTTTGGGCGGGGGAGGAGTGATCAGCGGCGCGGTTAATATTGTCAAAGCGGCGCAAGCGGCGCGGAAATTCGTTATATCGCCCGCCGGCCGGCAAATTGCGATAGTCAAATCAAAATTGGGCGATGCCGGGCCGGCGCTGGGAGCCGCCAGTCTTCTTTTATAAATTGTCCCGTTAGTGGACTTTTCGGTCAGCTGATTTTATAATCGCTAAATGACCCGAATTCGTTTAACTGCCTTATTTATTTTTTTAACCGGTCTGGGATTGGCTTATTTTTCCGGCGCGAGTTTCTTTAATCCCGACGGTTTTTTGGGCAACATCGGCTACCGCCTCGGTTTGGATCTTCAAGGCGGGACGCACTTGGTTTATGAAGCCGATGTTTCCGGGCTGGAAAAGGATAAAATTTCAGAATCAATGGCAGGACTGCGCGATTTGATTGAGCGGCGCATCAATATTTTTGGCGTAACCGAACCGGTGGTTCAGGTTCAGCAGTCCGGAAACAGCGAGCGTTTGGTTGTTGAACTTGCCGGAATTTTTGACACTCAAAAAGCCATGGATTTTATAGGCCAGACCCCTTATCTTGAATTTAAAACCGAAAGGCCGGAAGCCGAACAAAAAGCCATTTTAGAGGCCCAGAAATCGGAAAAAAGGCTTTCTGAAGATCCTTATTTTGTTTCCACGCCGCTTACCGGACGATTTTTAAGCAAGGCCGTTTTGGATTTTGATTCTTCAACCGGCCAGCCGACGGTTATTTTAGAATTTAATGAAGAAGGCGAGAATATTTTCAGCGCTATAACCCGTGAAAATATCGGTAAACGAATTGCCATTTATCTTGACGGCCTGGCGATAAGCGCGCCGGTGGTGCGGGAAGAAATTAAAAGCGGCCGGGCCCAGATCAGCGGCAATTTCAGTCCGGCCGAGGCCAGGACTTTGGTCCGCAATCTTAACTCCGGCGCCCTGCCGGTGCCGATTCGGCTGGTCTCACAGCAAAACATCGGCGCGTCTCTCGGCGAAAAATCATTTAGCGAGGGTTTGGCGGCCGGGCTCTACGGCATTTTGGCCGTAATCTTGTTTTTAGTTCTTCGTTACCGGCTTGCCGGATTTACGGCCGTTTTAAGCCTTTCTTTTTATATTGTTTTGGTACTCGCCATTTTTAAACTTTTGCCGGTAACTTTGACTGCGGCCGGCATCGCCGGTTTTATCTTATCGGTTGGGATGGCGGTTGACGCCAATATTTTGATTTTTGAACGGATGCGCGAAGAGGCCGGGCAGGGCAAAAGCATTGATGTTGCTCTAGCCGAAGGTTTCCGAAGAGCCTGGCCTTCCATCCGCGATTCAAACAGCTCAACTTTCATTACCTCGGTTATTCTTTATTGGTTCGGCACAAGCGTTATCCGTGGTTTTGCCTTGACTTTGGCTATCGGAGTTTTAGCCAGCATTTTTTCAGCTTTGGTTGTTTCAAAAATATTTTTAAAAGCCTTGGGCGTCCGTCGCATCGCCTTTAACCGGTTAATTTACGGCATTTAATGGCAATTATCAAATATAGAAAATTATTTTATATTTTTTCAGGACTGGTTGTTGCGGCCTCCGCGACTTTTCTTTTCATTTTTGGTTTGAAACCGGGAATTGATTTTACCGGCGGAACAATCATGGAAGTTGAATTTACGAACGCGCTGGCGGACACCGGGCAAATTAAAAATAATCTCGCGGCTTTGGGATTTCCGGAGGCGCGTCTGCAGCCGTCGAGCGAGAAAGGTTTGATAATACGCCTTCGCAGTATTTCAGAAGATGAACATCGTTTGATTTTGAAAACTCTTGCCGGAGACGCGGCGGTCCCCGGCGAGGCTTTGCAGGAAAAAAGATTTGATTCAATCGGTCCGACAATCGGCTTGGAACTTAAACGCAAAGCTTTTATTGCCGTTGGCATGGTTCTTTTTCTTATTTTGATTTTTGTTACGTGGTCTTTCCGCAATGTTTCCGTTTCGGCCGGGTTTGGCGGAGCCGGCGCGCAAAAAGTTTCCGGTTGGAAATATGCCTTGGCGGCTGTTCTGGCTTTAATCCACGACGTCATCGTGCCGGTCGGCCTTTTCTCGCTCTTGGGCAGATTTGGAGGAGTCGAAACGGACAGTCTTTTTATTACCGCTTGTTTAACAATTCTTGGTTTTTCGGTTCATGACACAATTGTGGTTTTTGACCGGATTCGCGAGAATTTGCGCAAATCCGGATGGGACGCGGATTTTGAAACCATAGTCGGCCGGAGTTTAAATGAAACTTACGGCCGGTCGCTGGCCACTTCATTTGCCATTTTTTTAGTATTGGGATTTCTTTTTTGGTTTGGCGGCGATTCTACGCGTTTCTTTGCTTTAACTCTTTTGGTCGGCCTTGTTGCCGGAACTTATTCATCAATTTGTCTGGCCAGCCCGTTTTTAGTCAGCTGGAGCGTTCGCCCGGCCAAAAAATAATTATGGGCATTATGTATAAAAAACGAAGCTTAAATAAATTATGGCATTAGGTAAATTTGGTCTTGCAGACAATCATATTGGTCCGCTTAGCGAAACCGCGCCTCCGGCGAGCGACCTTGGCCGGCTGCGCAATTGGGCGGTCTGCACCATGGTTGAGGCCCGCGGAAAAGTTTTTTTTCATCTTGAAGACCATCTGCAGCGTCTAAAAAAATCGGCTACTTTAGCCGCCATTCCGTTTGATCAGATTGAAGGATTCGGTTCTCTGTCCGAAAATCTCGGCATTCTCGTTGAAAAATGCGGCTTTGAAGAATCGCTCGTCAGAATTGATATTTCGCGCGGCCAAACTGATGATGGATTCAATCCGGCCGCAGGCGCGGCTCCCTCGCTTTATGCTCAAGTTTACCGATTAAAGCGCAAGACCGGACCGGTTAAGCTCGCAACCCGGAATTTTCTGCGGCCTCTGCCTGAAATTAAATCTCCGGACTATCTTTTTGCCGAGATCGCCTGCGGCCGGGCCGGCCAAAGCGGTTTTGACGACGTGCTTTTTACGGAAGACAATAAATATATTTTGGAAGCCACTCGTTCCAATATCGGTTTTTTTCGGACCGACGGCTCTTTTTGTGTTCCGCCGCCGGATAAAATTCTTGAAGGCATCACTATGAAAATAATATGCGAGCTGATTGCAAAAAATAATCTTTGTCCGCGCGTTGTTCAAGCGCCGATTGCTTACGATTCCATTGCCAAAAAAGAGATTATCGGCGCGATTTTAACTTCAACTACCGGTGTGGTGCCGGTTTCTCAAATTGATAACGCCCGGTTTGAAAATAATTTGAAAATAAACGAGATTTGTTCGGTTTTTAAAGATTATCGCGAAAAATATTTTGCAGATGCAAAGTGAAAGTTATATCATATTTTAATATGATTGTTAATAAAACATCTTTAAAGCTCATCGGACTTTTTGCGCTGCTTGTTATTCTGGCGTTTTTAACGCTTTATTTTTTAAATTATTACAATAACAATGAGCGCGAAATAGAACGTTATTTCGCCGATCTTAAAAAACGGTATATTCAGGAAAATAAATAAACCAGTATTACAAAATTCATTTTCTTATGACAACGCTCCAAGTCTTGAAAATTATAGTCGTTTTGCATCGGAAAAATAACGCGGTACCCCGTTTGCCCCAGTCCCGAAGGTGTTTGGTTGTGAAAAGCTTTCGGAGGCGAAAAAGCTGGGTTCAGCCTCTTTCTTATGTCTAGTAAGGCTGAGGCTGATTTTTCGCCGAGAACGCAGGCAGTCGCTTCCGCTGGAGAAGCGAACTGCCGGTTTGAACAAGCAAACACCTGCGGGACTGGGTTTTCCGACCGCTATTTTTCCTCGCAAAACTCCTTAATTTTTAAAGTCTTTCCGCAAGTCAACAAAAATGAATTTTGTAATACTGGTAAATAATGAGATATGGATAATATCAGGAATTTTGTGATTATTTCGCACATTGACCACGGCAAGTCCACGCTTGCCGATCGTTTTTTGGAATTGACCGGAACCGTCCCGAAACGGAAAATGCACGCCCAGTTCCTGGACTCAATGGAACTGGAGCGGGAGCGGGGGATAACAATAAAGATGCAGCCGGTCCGCATGGCCTATACTCTAAACGCTAAACCCTTTATTTTGAATTTGATTGACACTCCCGGACACGTTGATTTTGCTTATGAGGTTTCGCGCGCGCTGGCCGCAGTTGAGGGCGCGATTTTATTGGTTGACGCCTCGCAGGGGATTGAAGCTCAAACCATTTCGGTCCTGGATATGGCCAAAAATTTAAATCTGGTCATAATTCCGGCCGTCAATAAAATTGATTTGCCGACCGCCAGAATCGGGGAGACTAAAGAACAGATCCGCAAAATTTTAAATTTAGCCGGCCGGGAAATTTTTGAAATTTCAGGGAAAACCGGACAAGGCGTTGAAAAACTTCTGGAGGCCGTTGTCAGGCTGGTTCCGTCGCCCAAGCCGGCCGGGTCAGACCGGCTTGGAGCTCTGATTTTTGATTCCGAATACTCGCCTCATCAGGGCGTCATCGCTTATGTCCGCGTTTTTTCCGGAGAAATAAAAAAAGGCGACGAACTTTTATTGTTGGTCGCCAAAGAAAAATTTGTAAATCAGGAAGTCGGCATTTTTCGGCCCGAGCGCGCGCCGGCGCGCGCGCTCAAAGATGGCGAGATCGGCTATATTGCCACCAATCTCAAAAACCCGGAGGCGGTTAAAGTCGGCGACACCGTTACTTTATCCGGCAAGCCGGCGTCGGCTTTGACCGGATACCACGAGGCGCAGCCGGCGGTTTGGACCAGCGCTTATCCTTTAAGTGAAGAAGATTACGACGATTTTAAAAAAGCGGTTTTGCGCCTGCGCTTAAACGACACTTCTTTTTCTTATGAAGAAGAATCGTCGCCGGTATTGGGACGGGGTATGAGACTCGGTTTTTTGGGCATGCTCCATCTGGAAATCGGCCTTGAGCGTCTGCGTAGGGAATTCGGCGTCAAAACAATCGCGGCCAGTCCGACAGTCGCCTTTCAGGTTGTTTTAAAAAATAAAAGCGAAAAAACCGTTTATGTTCCGGCTGAATTTCCCGAAGACGGTGAAATCGCCGAGATAAAAGAGCAATGGGTGAATCTTGACATCATTTCGCCTCAAAAAGAACTCAGCCAGATTTTTAAAATCTTGCAAAAACATTCCGGACGGATTTTGTCCGCTGAAAATTTCGGCGCCGAAAGAAATTTGCTGAAAGCCGAAATGCCTCTCCGGGAATTGATGCGCGATTTTTTTGACGAAATAAAAAGCGCGACATCCGGTTTTGCTTCTTTTTCCTACAATTTTGCCGGTTGGCGGCCGGCGAGTCTGGTCCGTCTTGATATTTTGCTTCACGGCGAAGCGGTTGCGGCTTTCAGCCGCATCGTGCCCGGCAGTTCCTCCGGCGCGGAAGCCCGGAAGATAGTTGAAAAACTTTATGACATTTTGCCGCGCGAGCAGTTTGCCCTAAAAATACAGGCGAGCGCCAGCGGCCGGATACTGGCCTCCAGAACTTTGCCGGCTTTGCGCAAAGACGTAACCGGCTATCTTTACGGCGGCGACAGGACGCGCAAAATGAAGCTTTGGCAGAAACAGAAAAAAGGAAAAAAACGCCTGAAAAAAATGGGCCGGCTCAATATCCCTCAAGAAGTGTTCATTAAAATGATTAGGCCGGGCTAACTCCGTTAAAAAATTGAAATAAACGGAATGAAAAGATAAGCAATCATGCCCAAAACCGCGATAATGCTGATTGCCATCCAGATCAAACGATATCTTTTGCTTTTTTTGGATCCGAAAGCCATATAATGTATGATAAAAGTAAACGAGTCCCGTTAGAAATTAAGTTATTCTGGCGGGGGATACCATAATATTAGTCGAAAAGCGTAATTAAGACAAATTTCTAATGGGATGAGGAGTTTTCAAAGGCAGAGTTTGATCCGAAAAATAATTTTTTCCCGGCCGCTGATTATTTTGCTTGCGGTTTTGGCCGCGTTCATCGTCCGTTTTGCGTTTCAAAATTATCTTAGTTTCAGCGCCGTCAACGAAGCTTATTTGAAGGTTAAAAAAGATCGCGAAGAACTCAGCCGGAAAAAAGACGATTTGGAAAGCCGCCTCGAGTATCTTTCCAGTCCTTACGGTTTGGAAAAAGAATTGCGCCGCAGATTCAGCTTGAAAAAACCGGACGAGGAACTGGCTATTATTGTTGATCGACAAGCTCAAAATCCTGAAAATAAAGCCGGTTCATCCGAAACTCTTCGTCAAAAATTTTATGACTTTTTTAAAAATTTCTTTAACTTCCGAAACTTCTAACGGGATGAAAAAAACATTTTTGGGTTTAATATTTCTTTTTATCATCGGCGCGGCCGCTTTATTTTTGGTTTGGTCCGGCGCCTGGTTTCATATTTTAAAAGTAAACGGCGTTCGGATCAGGACCGGCGCTTATTTCGGCAGAGTCAGCGGGTTTGAACATTACCGCCGAACAACTAAAGAAGAACTGGATGAAAATGCCGTAAAGCGCGGCATTGTTTTTTCGCTGATAAGAGAAGCGCTTATCAAAGAAGAGCTTGCCAAATTTGATATTTCCGATAATGAGATTAAAGACCGGATTGAAAAGGAGCTAAACCGGCCGGACGGCGGAAAATTTGAAAAAGCGACCGAAAAGCTTTACGGTTGGACTAGTCAGGAATCAATGAAATTTTTAATTGAGCCTCAGATCCGGCAGGATATTTTGGCCGAGCGGCTGGAAAAAGACGGAAAAGATTTTAACGAATGGCTGAAAGAACGGCTCCAAAAAGCCGATGTAAAAGTCCGTTACTTGCCTTACGTTTGGCAAAACGGCGAGCTGGTTGACAAGCCCCGTTAGAAGTTTTCAAAAGTTTTATTTTGTATAGACATTATGAGAAACCGTAAAAAGTTTTACGTTGGTTCTAATGATTTGAAAGACATTAGTTTGCGGGATTAGTTTAGTGGCAAAACATTTGCTTCCCAAGCAAGAAACGCCAGTTCGATTCTGGTATCCCGCACAATGTTGGACTTTTGGCGCTTAATCGCGCCAATTGCCGTTTTGGATTTCAGAAATTTTGCGGGTTCTAACATCGTCTCGTTGCCCGTATAGGGAATTAGAAGTTTTTGAATATCAAAACCGATTTCTTCTGAAAATTAAATAATCTTTTCAGTATTTTGCAGAGGTTCCAACTATGGTAAAATAAAACCATACTAGTTTAACGTTTAATTAAAATTTATGAAAAATAAACTTATATACGTCTTTTTAACCATCTTAATTGTTGGTTTATTGTCCATACCATAGTTTTCGTTTCCGCCGAAAATACGGAAAAAACGGAGGTTCTAACAAAAATTGTTAAAAATGTTAAGATATTAAAATAAGCTAAGTTAATATGAAAATGGCTATCAAAACATATTTAATCGTTGTCGTTATTCTGCTCAGTACATTTAGCGTCCAATTTATTTTTGTTTCCGCGCAAACCAACAAACAGGATTTACAAACTGTCATTCTGCAACTACAAGAGCAAATTAAGACACTACAAACACAGATAGAGAAACTTAAATCTGAACTGGCGGTTACAAAATCCCAACTTGAAGAGGTAAAAATTGAACTTAAATTCACAAAAACACTGCACATGGGTGTCAGTGGAAACGAAGTGAAAGAACTGCAAGAATTTCTTAAACAATTTCCTGACATTTATCCTGAAGGGTTGGTTACGGGATATTTTGGGCGGCTTACCGAAGCAGCAGTGCAGCGATTACAAGAAAAAGAAAATATAATTAGCGGTGGCGGGCCCGTTACAACCGGATACGGACAGGTCGGCCCAAAAACAAGAGCTAAGTTAAACGAACTCGGAGCTAACGGCGCAGGAAGCTCTGGAGTAAAACCACCAGGATTAACCACGGCGCCGGGAATCAAAAAAAGTATTGCGACAACAACTACGGAGGAAGCGACAACTACTCCAACCGTAGTCACCTCGACTCCTTCCGGTGTTGTTCCGGCTACTCCAGCAACACCCGCTGAATCTGCAATACCGTCATCAGAAAGTGGTGGCAGTGCTACATCTGTTACATCTGCTACGCCCGCAACGCCAGCTACGCCAACAGTACTCGATACTACCCTGCCGATAATCTCCAACGTGCAAGCCGTGAACATCGCGGAAACTTCAGTAACGATCACTTGGACAACAGATGAATCAGCAAGCAGTGAGGTGTACTATGCTTTGATCTCTCCAATCCCCGCTACATCCACGATAAAAACAACTGGGTCTGGCGGTGTGACAAGTCATAGTGTAAATCTATCTGGTCTTGGCAATTCTACAGTGCATTATTACATTGTGGTATCAAAAGACGGAAGCGGTAATGCGGCAACAAGCAGTGAGCAGTCATTTACTACATTAACGCCCTCAAGTCCCATAACTTCAACTTATTCTAATCCGCCCAATGACCGCTCGGTCCCTTCTATTGAAGCAATCGGGCAGATTACAGGACTCTATCATCCTGCGGGAGTTGCAATAAGTCCGGCGGGAGAAATTTATGTTGCCGATTATCATAATGACAACGTTAAAGTTTATAACTCCAATTTTAATTTGCTTAGAACCCTAGGAAGTACGCGCGGAAGTGCGCCGGGCCAATTTAGCGAACCTTGGGATATAGCCTTTGATACTTCGGGCAATGCCTATATAACTGATACGAACAATGATCGTGTGCAGGTATTCTCGCCAGCGGGCACATATTTAAGCGGATTTTCCTCACGGGCGCGCCAAGGGATCGCAGTTAATAGCGATAAATTGTTTTATGTTTCAGGAAGAGAATTAGAAGTATTTAATAAGGAGGGGCAGAAAATAACGAATCTTTCTCTTGGAAGCAATTATTATCCAAGAAACGTTGCTATAGATAATAATAATCGAGTTTACTTTACGAATTGGGGTAACCAATCTTTGCCGCCGCCGGGGGACCATTATGTGTATGATAATAATAGCTCTATAACAATCCAAACTCCGCAAGGGGAACTTATTAAAAAGATACAATTGAATTATCAGCCATACTTCATTGATGTAGATGACAAATTTAGAATATGGGTCGCGGATCACTCTAACGGCAAAATTCAAGTTTATGATTCTGAAGGAGTATACATAACAAAGTTTGAGCTTCCATTTAGCTCCGCGTTGATCGGTTCTTCTGTACCCCTGAACTCAGACAACCCGGTGGGTTTAGAAGTTCATGGCAATAAGCTATATGCATCTATTATGTATGATAATATTGTTCGAGTTTATTCCATCGGCAACTGAGAAAGAACATGGGATTTTACCGAAGTTTCAAGCAAAGTGCTTCTAAATCGCGTCTCGGAGTCATTTTATGGCGATAAATTTTAGTGAAAAAGAAATTGACGAATTATTGACTCGCGGCGTCAACGAAGTCATTGATCGGATGCGCTTAAAAAAGCGACTGCTGGCCGGCGCCGCGTCTGACGCGGCCGGCGAAAAATTGAGAGTAAAATTCGGCATTGATCCGACCAGCCCCAATATTCATTTGGGCAACGCTGTCGCGCTTCTGAAATTAAAAGATTTTCAGGAATTAGGACATCAGATAATTTTCATTATTGGCGATTTTACCGGCCAGATCGGCGACACGTCCGACAAAAAATCCGAACGGCCGATGCTCGCGGAAAAAGAAGTCAAAAAGAACATGAAAACTTATCTCAAACAGGCCGAAAAAATCCTGGATATTAAAAAAACAGAAATTCATTATAATTCAAAATGGCTTAAAAAATTGGGATACGCCGAAATAGGGAAGCAGACTGATCAATTTTCTCTGGCTGAATTTATCAATCGGGAAAATATAAAAAGGCGCCTCGCCGCCGGAAAACGGGTTTCTTTGCGGGAACTGCTCTATCCCTTGATGCAGGGCTACGACAGCGCGGCAGTCAAAGCCGATTTGGAAATCGGGGGAACGGACCAGCGATTTAATCTTTTGGCCGGCCGGACGCTTCAGTCATATTACCGGCAAGCGCCTCAAGACATTTTGATGACCAATCTTATTTTGGGAACCGACGGCCGGAAAATGAGCAAAAGTTTCGGCAATACCATTGATATTTTAGACGAACCGGGCGATATCTTCGGAAAAGTGATGAGCTTGCCTGACAATTTAATGGTAAGTTATTTTGAGCATTGCACCAGAGTTCCGATGGTAGAGGTTAGAAAATACGCCGAAGAATTAAAAAGCGGCGCCGGCAAGGCGCGCGACATCAAAATGGAATTGGCGCTTGAAATCGTAAAAATCTGGTGGGGAGAAAAAAATGCCGAGCTGTCCAAGAAGCACTTTGTCGCTGTTTTTCAAAAAAAAGAAATTCCGGCCCAAATCCAAAAAATGAAGTTCGGAAATAAAAACATAATAGATGCGCTGGTTTTGAGCAAATTGGCAAAAAGCAAAAGCGATGCCCGCCGGTTGATCAATCAAAGAAGCATCAGGGTTGACGGCAAAATCATAAAATCAATTGACGGAATAATCAGAAGCGGCAGCGTGATCCAGAAAGGGAAAAGGCACTTTGTGAAAATTGTTTAGTTAAAACTACTTACTTTTAGTTTCTATTTCAATTTTAACCTTATTTATTAGATTGATTATTTTCATCAATCCTAAATCGTTCTTGCCTCTCTTGCGTACTGCCACGGAATCAGAAATCATTTCTTTATCTCCGACAATGAGCAGATAAGGGATTTTTTGAAGCTCGCCTTCACGGATTTTTTTGCTGATAGTTTCATTTTCGTTCTTAATAACAACTCTGAAGCCTTGTTGTTTTAGCGCTTCGGCGACTTTAAAAGCGTATTTTTCGTGCCGCGAGCTTATAGGCAAAATCCAAATTTGATCGGGTGACAGCCAGATTGGGAAATCACCGGCATAATGCTCTATTAGAAGGCCAATAAATCTTTCATACGATCCAAAAAGGGCACGGTGAAGCATATACGGTCTTTCTTGTTTGCCTTTTTCATCGGTGTAGGTCATATTAAATTTCTCCGGAAGATTGAAGTCAAATTGCAGAGTGGAACATTGCCATTCCCGTCCAAGAACGTCTTTTATTTTGAAATCCAGTTTAGGTCCGTAAAAGGCGGCCTCACCGACTTCTTCTTTAAATTTCAGTTTTTTTTCTTTGGCGACTTTTCTCAAAATATTTTCCGTGAATTTCCAGCCGGCATCATTTCCGGCATATTTCTTTTTGTCTTTTGGATCGCGCAGAGAGAGATATACGCCCACATTTTTCATTTCAAATCCGAACGAGCGGTAAATAAATTCTATAAAATCTATTACGAGCTTTAACTCTTCTTTCACTTGATTTTTTGTGCAGATGATATGGGCGTCGTCCTGGGTAAATCCCCTCACTCTGGTGAGGCCGGACAATTCTCCTTTTTTTTCAAAACGGTAAACAGTTCCGCATTCCGCCCAGCGAATGGGAAGTTCACGATATGATTTTGGGGAGTTTTTATAAATTTGAATTTGAAGCGGGCAGTTCATTGGTTTGAGCAGGTATTCTTCGGAAACCTCCGCCTTTTTATTCTGCTGTTTTTCTTCCAGTGTCTGGCCGATTTCAAGCGGGGGATACATCGATTTATTATAAAATCCCCAGTGTTCCGAAATCTCCCAGAGTTTTCGGCTTCCAATATGCGGAGTTCTAACGAGTTCGTAGTCATTTTCAAGATGTTTTTTATACCAAAAATCTTCTATTATTCTCCATAAAATGGCGCCTTTTGGATGCCAAAGCGGAAGCCCGAGCCCGACGGCGTCGTCAATGTGAAAAAGGTTCAGCTCTTTGCCGAGCTTTCTATGGTCGCGTCTTTCGGCTTCTTCCATAATATTCAAATAGCCGTCCAGCTCCTTTTTGAAGCTGAAAGCCACTCCATAGACGCGGGTGAGCATTGTATTTTTTTCGTCGCCTCTCCAATACGCGCCCGCGGTTCTTTCAATTTTAAAAGCATCGGGATTTATTTCTTTGGTTGAAACGACATGCGGTCCGGCGCAGAGGTCCGCAAATAAAATTTTGTCGTTATCAATAGTTTTATATAAGGAAATTCTTTTTTTGTTTTTATTGAGTTCTTCAATGAGTTCAAGTTTATACGGCTGGTCGCCGAATATTTTTTTTGCTTCAGCAAATGAAATAATTTTTTTTTTGAATTTTAAATCCCGTCTTATCAGTTCTTTAATCTTTTTTTCTATCGCCGGAAGTTCATTGCCGCTTAATTGGCGCGACAATCCCTCTTTCGCTGAAGCTACGGCGGACAAGTCGAAGTCGTAATAAAAGCCGTTTTCTATGGTCGGGCCGATTCCCAATTTTGCGCCTGGGAATCTTTCCAAAACGGCAATAGCCAGCAAATGCGATAAAGAATGCCGTATTTTATTCATGTCTGTTTTTTGTTTTTTATTCATAATGTCGGGTTTTTATTGAGAACGTCGGCAAAAACTATTATTTCTAAAGTATCGCCCATGTCCTCAATTTTGGCAAATAAGCGCTTTAATTAAAGGGCACAATTTGACATTTTTAGAGATAGGGTGTATAATACAGAAATAATGTAATTTTAACAAAATTTTAACTTTCCTTAATCGTGAGGAAAGTTATTAAATAGGGAGGGAGAAAATGAAATTAAAAATAGTAATAGTATTAGTAGTGTTAGTATTGGCGTTGTTATCATGTGGTTCTATTCAGATAACGCCGGAGCAAAAGCGATATTTTAAGAAAGACACCGACGGCGTAGCGATTGGCGCCGTGAGGGTATTCAAAAATCTCAAGCTAACCGAACCGGCGGATCAAGAACGACAAGATTACATCGCTAATTTTTGGAGACAAGCTCTCCAAAATGAATTAGAAAAAAAAGGAGTTAAAATTATTAGTGTTCCAACGGAGAACACGTTAACAGTGGAAACAGAGATTGGTGAAAAATACAATCTCTTAAGTTTAAGAACCGGCGGACGGATGAAATACAGAGTTACTTTCCGAAAAGGGAAGGAGGTAGGAAAGATGGAGATAATTTTCTCGATTTCAAAAATTTTGGGACAATCATTTTTGGAGAAAATGATGAAAAATTTAGCCATCGCTTTCGCCGTAGATATTAAAAAATTATTATAATTGGAAGCAAAAAGCTCCCTTACATACAAATTGTAAGGGGCTTTTATTATTTTATAAATCTGTGAATAACTTATTTTGTATTAATATCCCATGCTGGATTAAAATCATAATATGAATAAACTTTATATTTCATTTTTGATTTTGGCTGTTGTTTTTTATTTCAGCTGGCTTCAGCCGGCTTACGCCGGAGGGGTGGCAAGTAGTCCTGTTGGTCAAATAGTTGGAATAGCGGTAATCACTGTGGCAGTTGCTGCTACCGGAGGAATAGCCGGCGCTGTAATAGCGGGTAACATTTTTACCGTCGGCGCTGGCGCCGGTGTCGGCGGTCTTTTTAGCGCCGTTACCATCGGCGCTATCGCAGGAGGAGTAGCCGGCGCAGTTGTCGGTTCTTCGGTTTCAACCCAGTGTATTTTCCCCGATAATTCCGTAGGCAGAGGACCTATTCCATTATGCGGAGGAAGCAGCAGCGGAGGCGGCGGAGGCGCCACCAGCGGATTGGGCGGTGGCGGAGATGGCGGAGGCGCCACAAGCGGATCAGGCGGCGGAGGCGGAAGTAGCGGAGGTATTGGCGGAAACAACGGCAGTAGCGGAGGTAATGGAAGCGGAAGCGGAGGCGGAATCGGCGGCAGCGGAGGAGTAGGAGGAGGAGGCTTTTCCACCTCCTGCGG
>JBBTTU010000016.1:0-18723 GCA_038064075.1 Patescibacteria group bacterium | reverse complement strand
TCGGTTTCAAAAATATTATTTTTTTTCTGGGCTACGGCCAAAAGCCTTTCAAAGCCCATTCCGGTATCAACGCCTTTGGGCTGTAAAGGCCGGAGTTTTAAGTCCGGCTGGCAATAATATTCGTTAAAAACTATATTCCATATTTCGCTTCCTCCGGCATAAATCTCGGTGGTCGGGCCGCAAGGACCTTCCCGGCCGGTCGGCCCCCAAAAATTGTCTTCAAGGCCGGCGGAATGAACATCGGCGATACCGAGACTGCGCCAAATTTTCTCCGATTCTTCATCATAGGGAATGGACTCGCCCGAACGTTCTCCGCCGCCAAAAACGGTCACATAATCAATTTTTAGGCCGAGTTCTTTGACGATAAATTTATAAGCCCAGACAATCGCCTGTTCCTTAAAATAGCCGCCGAAAGAAAAATTGCCCAGCATTTCAAAAAATGTCAGGTGGGTTTCATCGCCGACCAAATCAATATCCGATGTCCGGAACGATTTTTGGATGGAAACCGTGTTTTTTGAACCGAAATCTTTGATCGGATCGGCGGCTCCGGTAAAATAAGGCTTGAATTGCTGCATTCCGGCGGTAGTCAGTAAAACCGAAGGATCATCGGAAACAAGCGAACTGGAAGAAACAACCGCGTGTTCCTTTTTCTCAAAAAATTCAAGAAATTTTTTTCTCAATTCTCCTGAAGAAATCACGCTTTAATTTTAACAGAAAAACAAATCAGCTTCAATATAGTTTTATGCCGGATAATTTCTGCGCCAGATAAAAAGAAAGCGGAAGCAAAAATATCATCTGCAATATCGGCGCAAGGCCGACATTTAAATAAGGGATAAGAGGCATCGCGCCGCTATAGCTCCATTTGCCGGCCAGAAGCGCGTTTTTTTCTATGGCAACGGCAATGATCAAGCCAAGCCCGGCCAGAACCATAAAATCATTTTTATTGAATTTCAACGGCAATGCCCGTTTAACCAAAATCATAAAAAGTAATGCCGCCAAACTGATAAAAACATCTCCGATCGCGCCTGCAAGACACGCTGAAAAATGATCATAAAAAGAAGTAAATCCGGCGTAAAGAGGCGCCTGAAGATTTTCCCAAACAATATGAAGAATGAAAGAAACAGCGGTGAAAAAGAAAAGATAACGAATCCATTTCATAAGAATCATTTTAACAAAATATATGTTTTAAAACAATACATATAGGACAAATTTCCAAGAAATGATATTCTTTTGAAAACCTTGTTTTTTGAAAAAGGAGGAATTATATGAATGAAATATGGCTTAAAAAGATTATGATTATGGCAGGTTTTGAAGAGATTGAAATTGCGCGGCAAAAAGCGGCCAAAACGGGTTTTATAACCGGTCTTTTTGCCGGAAAACCGCTTTTTGATATGGTTGCGCCTTTCCCTGAACAGTCAGCCGCGGACAAAAAAATTGGCGACGAGTATTGCCAAAAAGTTGAAGAATTTCTGCGGGCTTGTGTTGATCCCGATGAAATTGAGCGAACCGAAAAAATTCCTGAAGCAGTCATTGAAAAAGCCTTTGAACTCGGCCTTTTTGGAATGAAAATTCCCAAAGAATACGGCGGCCTCGGATTTACGCAGACAAACTACAACCGGGTTCTGGCGCTGGCCGCAAGTTGGTGCAATGTTTTTGCGATTACGCTTTCGGCTCATCAGTCAATCGGAGTTTCAATGATGATTTTGGAATTCGGGAATGAAAAACAAAGGAAAAAATATCTGCCGCTGGTCGCGCGCCGGCAAATTTCGGGATTTGCTCTTACCGAAATAAAAGTGGGATCGGATGTAGCAAGCATGGAAACCCAAGCGGTTTTAAACAATGAAGGCACGGATTTTATTTTGAGCGGCGAGAAACTCTGGTGCACCAACGGCCCGGTTGCCGGAGTAATCGTGCTGATGGCGCGCGTTCCAGCCAAAAGATTAAGAAATGAACGCGGCACATATCTGATAGACGCGATGGGCAATCGGCTTTATATGCCCTGCCCCGAAGGCAACGGCTCTGAATCAAGCCCGATCACTTCTTTTATTCTTGAGATGAATACGCCCGGGATTGAAATTGAGCGCTGCCGGTTTGAAGGCTGCCGCGGGATTGAAAACGCATATCTTCGGTTCACCAATGTGCGCATCCCGATAGAAAATGTAATCGGAGAGGTCGGAAACGGCCTGCGCTACGCCCTGACTCTTTTGGACACCGGCCGGATTTCAATCAACGCAATCGCGCTTGGCATGGTCAAAGAGGTCTGGCAGCCGACAATTGACCGGGCGAATTTTCGCAAGACATTCGGCAAAAAACTGGGAGAGCATGAATTGCCGGCCTGCCGCATCGCGCGCATGGCATCCAATCTTTTCGCGATGGACGCGGCCACTTGGCTGGTATCGCAAATAGACGACCGCAAAAGAACCGATATCCGCGTTGAAGCCGCGCTGTCAAAAGCGTTTTGCGCCGAAGCCGCGATCCAAACCATTCGCGACGCTCAGGTGATTATGGGCGGGATCGGCTATGAAACCGCCGATTCAAAACGTTCCCGGGGCGAAATCCCCTTCCCGATGGAACAACTGGTTCGCGATATTGAAATGTACCGCATCGGAGAAGGAACACCCGACATTCTGGATCTTTTTTCCGTTCGCGAGGTGCTTGATTCTCATATTGAAATAGCGGAAGAATTCCTTTCGGCCGCGGGTTGGAAAAAAATAATTAAATTCTATAAACTGGCGGTTTTCTACGCGAAATGGCAGATTACTCTTTTCTCGCCAAAATCGCTTCCGAAAAGCGCTGCTCATCTCAAATTTGCCAAAAATCGCCTGAAATATGTAAAAATCATGAGCCGGCTCCTTGGATTCTCAGTATTCTTGACGCTTATAAAAAATTTTGCGCTGGTTCTTTTCAAAAAAGCGACGACGCAGGAACTTCGCGATCGTCAAGGGGTTATGGCGCGACTCGCCAACATCGGCAAATATCTTTTTATGATTGCCGCGACGGCTCTTTATGCCGAATATCAGGAAGAGAGGCGCGGCCGGCCTGAAGCTTGGGATCTGGCGGACCATTTTTTCCGCGGCGCAAAAAAACGGTTATACGGCAGCGGACATTTTGGAAATATTCTTAGAAACGACGACCAAAAAGACGCCACAGTCGGCCGTAAAGCTTTGGAAGGAAAATATCACTGGCTTTCCGAAGGAGCCATAACGCGAAAATATTAAAGTAAATGAATAACCCCCGCGCTTAAATATAAGTGCGGGGGTAATATTTTTTTAGTTTATTTTTTTATCTGTCATCCTGTCATCTGTTTTAACTTCATCCATGCCAGCTTAAACCAATATAAAGCTGGCAAAATCAAAATAATGCCAATTAAAATTTTCATGCTCAACTGAACAAAATCCAGTATGTCAGATAAAATATAGTTTATTTTTAAAACATCTATATTCGCTATTATACTCATTTTTCCCCTCCTTTGCGGTTTTTTTAATTATTTATTACAAGGTACTTAATTTTCTTAATATTATATCAAAAATCACAAAATTGTCAAATTCTCAACAAATAATACCCCCACCTAACATTTGATTGTTATCATAAAAAACCACGGATTGGCCCGGCGCCACTGCCTTTTGGGGTTTGTTAAAAATAACTTTAATTCCTAATTCGTGATTCACAATTTTTGCTTCTTGAAGCGGCTGGCGGTATCTGACGCGCGCTTGGCATTTAAGCGGCAGTTTGGGCATTTTGCCCGCTATCCAATTTACATCTCCGGCAATAGTTTCTTTTTTATAAAGAAGAGGATCGTTTTTCTCGGTCACGACAATAACATTTGTTTTTATATTTTTCTCGGCGACATAATGCGGCTTTGTGTTTATATTCCCAAGATTAAGCCCGTGGCGCTGGCCGATAGTGTAAAATTCCGCTCCGTCATGCTCGCCGATTTTCCGGCCGTCCGCGCCGATGACCGCGCCTTTGCGGCCAGAAATCAAACTTTTTAAAAATTCCGCGAAATCAATCTTGCCCACAAAACAAAGTCCCTGCGAATCTTTTTTTTCAGCCGTAGGCAATTTGAACTGGCGCGCCATTTGGCGCACTTCCGGTTTGGTATAATCCCCTATCGGAAACAAAACATGTTTTAACTGGTCTTGCGTTAAAGTCCAAAGAAAATAAGATTGGTCTTTGTTCTTATCTTTAGCCTCTAAAAGGCTATAAATAATTTTAAATTTTGCATTGTTATTTTGACTTTTGAATTTTGAATTTTGAATTTTTATGTAATGTCCGGTCGCCACAAAATCCGCTCCGAGCGACAATGCTTTTTCCAAAAAAATCCCGAACTTGATTTCTTTGTTGCACATCACGTCGGGATTAGGCGTCCGGCCGGCGCCGTATTCCTTTACCATATATTCAAAAACTTTCTCGCGATATTCTTTTTCAAAATCAAAAATATGAAACGGAATATCCAGCTTGTCCGCAACCCGGCGCGCATCGGAAGCGTCGCGTTCAATGGCGCATTGGTCAAAAGCCGACCAACATTTCATAAAAACTCCGACAACTTTAAAATTGCCGCTTTTTTTCAGCAAAGCGGCCGCAACCGACGAATCCACCCCTCCCGACATCGCTACGAATACTTTAGATTTAATAATAGTATTTTTCCTCACATCCGGCATAATATCATTTTTCAGCTGTTTTGTTATTTTAAGCCATTTTTAAATCCTTATCTTATATCTCGGAAGTATTTCCGTTAAAATACAAGTTATGACGAGGGATAAAATTTTTTATTCGGCTTGTTTCGGATTTGCCGCCGGAGTGCTTTGGCGATCTTTCCTGCCTTTTGATTTTTATGCCGCTTTTTTTATCGGCGCCGGCGCTGCTTTTATGATTTTATTTTTCGCCAAGCTGCAATCCGAAAAATCCGGCTTGAAAATTTTAATTTTTGTTTTTGTTCTTGCTTTTTCGCTCGGGATTTTGAGATTCCATTTGTCGGACAAACCGGCTCCGGAAATTTTTCAAAAAGAGATGGGCAATAATTTGGCTTTATCCGGAATTATTGCGGATCAGCCGGTTGAAAAAGAAAATAATATTGAGATTGTCGTTGAAACCGCGTTAAACCGAGTAAAAACTAAAATTTTGTTTTTTGCCGAGAAAAACGGGGATTACCGATACGGCGATAAAATAAATTATGCCGGAAAGTTGGAAAAGCCGGATAATTTTTCAACCGACCAAGGAAAAGAATTTGACTATGTCAATTTTTTGAAGAAGGACGGAATTTTTTTTGTAATGAAGTACCCGAAAATTGAAATAATTTCCCGCGGCCAAGGCAATTTTTTAAAAAGCGCGCTTTTTGCCGTCCGCAGAAATTTCTCCGGCAAACTTGATACAATAATGCCCAAACCGGAATCAACAGTAATGAAAGGACTGATTTTGGGAGAACGATCTTCTTTCAGCCAGCCGCTCAAAGAAGCATTCGTCAATACCGGCCTGATACATATTGTCACCATTTCCGGCTACAACGTTACGCTGGTAGCCGAATGGGTAATGAAAATTTTCGGATTCCTGCCGATAAATTTCGCCATCGGCGCCGGTATTTTTGCCGTCATTTCTTACATCATAATGACAGGCGCGGCCGCAAGCGCAATTCGCGCCGGCATAATGGCGACGCTCGCGCTTTTGGCGCAGGCAATCGGACGGATTTATGATTCCGGCCGGGCGCTGGCGCTGGCCGGCGCGATTATGATTTTTATCAATCCTTTCATTCTGGCTTTTGACATTTCTTTCCAGCTTTCGTTTATCGCCACCGTCGCCGTGATATTTCTTGCGCCAAAACTTGAAAAATACTTTTTTTGGATCAAATGGAAGTATATTCGCGATACCGCGGCCATCACTTCTGCCGCATATATGTTTATCCTGCCGTTTATTGTTTACAAAATGGGCAATTTATCGCTTGCGGCTCTGCCGGCCAATCTGGCTGTTTTACCGTTCATTCCAGCAACGATGATTTCGGGTTTCATAACCGGCCTTGCCGGATTTATCTCGCGCCAGCTGGCTTTTATTCCGGGAATATCTGCCTACGCGCTTCTTCACTATGAGCTTGCCGTGATAAACTTTTTTTCCGGTCTTCGGTTTGCCTCGCTTGCTGTTCCCGATTTTCCTCTGGCTCTTGTTATTTTGACTTACGGGCTTTTTGTTTATTATCTTTTTGCGTCAGACGCGGAGCCGGCCGGCCAGAGCGCGTTTAATTTCGCTCAAATTCAACCGCCTGAAAAAACCGGCGAAACAAAAGCGCGCAGACGCGATTTTGTTTTTATTGCGGCTTTTCTTGTTGTTTTTATCGCCGCCGGATTATTTTCTTTCCGCTATTACGAATCAAACCGGATCGCAAAACAGAAACTTCAGGCGCTGCTTGCCGATGCATCGGTCCAAGCGCCGGATCCGTTTGTATCTCAACCGAGAACAAAATCGGACGGCTGCGCTTTGCGCGGCCCTCTGCCCGATCCCGAATGCACGCCCGGCGCGATATTTAAAAATGCGAATAAAGAGCAAATTTGCGTTCGCGGCTACACCAAAACCGTCAGAAATGTGTCAACTAAATTGAGAAAAGAAGTTTTTGCCGAATATGGCATATCCTATCCCCAGCCGAAAGGAGCGTATGAAGTTGATCATCTGATCCCTTTGGCTATTGGCGGCTCAAACGACATTGCCAATCTTTTTCCGGAAGCCGCCTTGCCTGCTCCGGGATTTCACGAAAAGGACATCGTTGAAGTTTATCTTCAACAGGAAGTTTGCGCCGGCCGCGTCGCTCTTTCCGCGGCTCAACGGCAAATCGCGAGCGACTGGCTGGCCATTTATAATAATCTCGCTCCGGAAGAAATATCGGCTATCAAGAAAAAATACAGCGTCCGGAAAGATGAAGCGCCGCGGCAGTAAAGCAACGTTCATTCAACAAGTAAACGAACGCTAAAACGCGACAAACCGCGCTTCACTTAGGTGCTTCAAAGCCTTGCGGTTTTATTATTGAGATTGGGAGTTTCGCGGCTGGGAGTTTGGCATAAGTTCAAAATCCGAGCCGTTGTTATCGCTGTCGCAGCCGCTGCCGACTGCCGCGTTAAACATAGACGGACCGCAACCGCCCTGCCAGCTTTTGCGCATTAAACCCTGATTGGCTCCGGGATTTTCTGAAAATGCCGCATTTTCAATAAAAACATTCTCCGCGTTTCCCCAAGCCACGCTGTCCACCACTGTCCCGGTGTCATTGGGGCCGGAACGGATGGCAATGCCGTTATTGTCGGCAATGCTTGCCGTTGTCGCGGAATCGGGTAGAGCCGCGATCGCGCTGTAGCCGGAATTGGCCCAAAGATAAAATCCGTAAGCCGGAATAAAAGCATCGCCGGTCCATGATTTGATCAGAGTGTCCGACGCTCCGGTTTGGGTTCGTTTCACCAAACGATGCCCTTTCAGATTAAACTCTTCGCCCGACGGATTATAAATTTCAATAAAATCGTTTGTTGTCTGTCCCGGACCGCCGCTGATTTGAACCTGACTGATTAAAATATGGCTGACATTGCTTTTTGTGGGCGATGGTGTCGGCGGAGACAGTAAAAGAGGAGGCGGTGGTGGAGACAATGGCGGAGGCGGCGGAGGCGGTGGTGGAGGCGATGGCGGAAGTGGCGGAGATGGAGACAATAAAACAGCTTCCGTTAAAACAGCTGTCGGCAAAGAATTTTCTTTGCGCGGCGTTCCGAAAATTTCTCCGCCAACCGGCGGACCGCTATAAGTATGCCATGACAGGTCAAAAGAACGTTCAGCCGCGCGGTAATCGGGGCCTGCAGCTCCGGCCGGCCAGTTTTTACCGCTGCCGATATCGGCAATAACTTCATCAACTACGCCGCAATTTCTATCAAAAAGCCGGATGGCTTCATCACTGTTCTTAACGGCTCCTGAAAAAAATTTATCGGCTTTGACATCGGCGATAAAATCAGAGCTTCCCCGTTTTAAAAGATAAAAACCGCCGGCCGGAATTAAATCTGAAATTCCAAAAAATACTTTGATATTCTGACTGATATTTTGCATCTGCCAGCCGTTCAAAGAAATTTCCGAGCCGGAATTGTTTTTGAGTTCAATCCATTCTTCAGCGGTTTTATCGCTCGCCGTTCCGGCCCAAGCCGCCTCATTTATAAGAACCGAACGCAAAGGCGCCTCGCGGCCGTTAAAAGAACATAAAGACGGCTCGGCAGAAGTTGCGGCTTGGTTTGGGGCCATATTTATGGCTGCAGCCGATTGTTGCCGAACCGCCGTCGCGCCTGTCTTCGCCGCGCCGCTGGACGCGGGTTTGGCCGCCGGAGCGGCCGGGGTATTTTTTTGGCTTTCACTTGGCGATATTTTTTCCGCTGGATTTTCACCGGAGAGCATATTATCGGCAACAGCCAAAAATTCGCTTAAAAAATTTTGCCGGCGGGATAAAACGTTAAAAATTTCGGCTTTTGCAAAATAAATTCCGATGCCGGTGAAAATAAGAGCGAGGCCCATTAACAAAAACCAATTTTTGTTCATTGCGATTTTATTTTAAATACTTTTGCTTATTGGCAATATGCTCTTCAAAAGTTATGCCGTAGTGCGGCCTGCCTTCGCCGTCGTGCAGATAATACCAATACAAAGTTTTTTCAGGAAAAATCGCGGCTTTTATGGCGTCAAATCCGGGATTGGAAATCGGTCCGGGCGGCAGGCCGCGGTATTTATAAGTGTTATAAGGCGAATCAACCGCCAGATCTTCTTCAGTTAATTTAAGCGACGGTTTGCCGGTCAGATAAACAAGAGTCGCGTCGGCCTGCAAACCCATTTTGGCTTCAAACCTTTTCCATAAAATGCCGGAAATTATCCGCGCGTCTCCGGGCGAACTCATTTCTTTTTCAATCAACGAAGCCATAATGATTATTTCTTTAAGATTTTTCCCCCGTTGTTCAATTTCCGCCATTATTTCCGGAGTTATTTTTTTTTCAAAATTCTCCCGCATTGTTTTTGCGACAGTTTCCGGATTTAAACCGTTGGCGTCAAAAAAATAAGTGTCCGGAAAAAGATAACCTTCTTCTTTTTCAGCCGATTTTAACCAGTTTTCAGAACTGAAAAATCCCGTTTTTTCAAAATAGTCTCCGATTTGGCGCGCCGTCCATCCTTCCAAAACGGTTATTTTAATTGCAGACAATCCGTAAATTCCTTCTGTCAGCCGGCGATAAATTTCTACCATTGAAAGCGGCTTTTCAAAAAAATAATTTCCGGCTTTAACGCTGGTTTGGCCGACACTTCCGGCAACAAGCATTTTAAAAACCAAAGGAAATTTTATCGCTCTTTCCTTCAAAAGATAATCGGCAATCCGGGAGAGTCCCAATCCTTTTTCAATCGTTATCACCCGCCCCGACGGAAAATCGGCGGGAATTGAAAAAAAAATGTAGAAAACAACGCCAGTCAAAAACAAAAACGCGCCTATGCCGATTGTCAGAAACCGGACTGATTTGTCGTTAATTTCCATGTTTATTGACAAACGGCACAAAAACAAAACCCGGAAATTCTTTTTTCCGAAAATCGCCGTCTTTTTGTTTAATCCAGAGCCAGAGCGAATTTCCAACCGGCGCGACAATCCGGCCGCCGATTTTTAATTGACTCCCCCAAACTTCAAAAATTTTAAAATCGCCTATATTTGCCGCGGCGATTATTTTGTCAAACGGCGCCTTTTCGGGAAGTCCGGGCGACGCATCGCGGCAAAACCATTCAACAATCCCCTTTTCTATGAAATTATATTTTGAAACATTAGTTCGCCCGAATTCGCAAAGTTCAGGCATCAGTTCCAGTGCAAAAACCTTGCCTTTTTCCGATACGATATAAGCCAATAACGCGGTCTGCCAGCCGGAACCGGCTCCGATGTCCATAATTTTTTCCCCCGGGCCGGGATCCAAAAGTTCCAGCATAAATGCCACGGTGTAAGGCTGGGAAATGGTCTGACCTTGGCCAATCGGCAAAGCCTCGTCAACATAAGCCGCCTCCCGCAAATCTCGCGGCACAAAATCGGCGCGGTCAATCGCGCCGAAAGCCTTTAAAATTTTTTGGGATTTAATCGCTCTCTCCTGCTCCAGATAAGACGGCAACGGATTTTCCATATCGCCATAATAGCAAAAAGGGAGCTCATAATGAACTCCCTTTTAATTCACTTTTAACGCGCTCATCATTGGGATAAGCGCAAGCTAGAGCTTCAATCATTGAAGATAAAGGCAATATTTCCAATTCGTCCAGAATTTCTTTAGGTATTTCTTCAATGTCTTCTTTATTTTCTTCGGGTATTATAATCCGCCGGATGCCATAGCGATGCGCCGCCAATATTTTGTCTCTGATTCCTCCCACGGCGCGAATCATATCCAAATTAAGAGTGATTTCGCCGGTTGCGGCGATAAGCGGCGTATCCTTTGTCGGCTTTATTGATTGGTTCGTTAACAATCCATAAAGAGCTAAAAATATCGCGATACCGCCTGAAGGCCCGTCTTTGGGAATTGACCCGTCAGTTATGCTGCCGCAAATGGAAATCGGTCCGTTTTTTTCTTTCAGTTTTTCAACGACATCAAAAAGCAACCGTCCTTGTGAAGTAAGCGCATACTTGGCTATCTGAAACGATTCTTCAATTTTATTGACCGAATCTTTGTGTTCTCCGGATTCAAGCGCGCCCAAAACAATTATTTTATTTTTTTCATCGCTGTGATAACTAACGCTTATTTCGCATTCCAAAACGCATCCACCGGTGTTTGTAACCATAAGAACCGGCATAATGCCGGGTTTCAATATTTCCGGCAGGGCGTGCTGAACAATTTTGGGCTTGCCGCAGAATTTATGAACATTTTGCTCGGTAATTTTAATTTCGCCTCCCATGGCAACGCCTGATTTGACCTGTTTGGCTACCTGTCGGAACGGCCGGTCCAATTCTCTTTCCAAATTGCGGACTCCGGCTTCTTCGGTGTATTGATGGATTAACTTAAGTATTGCGCCTTCGCTGAAAACAATGTCTATGTCGGGTGGAATCGGAAATCCGTTCTCCGCGCGTCTTTTGGAAATAAGGTGGTTTTTGGCAATGCGCAGTTTCTGCGTCGGCGAATATCCGGGAAGTTCAAGAATTTCCATCCGGTCGCGTAGCGCCGGATGCATAGGCTCAATGATATTGGCGGTGGTGATAAAGAAAACCCGCGAAAGATCAAACGGCGCGTTTAAATAATTGTCGCGGAAAGAATTATTTTGCTCCGGATCCAAAACTTCAAGCAAAGCCGCCGCCGGATCGCCCCGCCAGTCCCTGCCCACTTTTTCAATTTCATCAAGCATAAAAACCGGATTTGAACTGCCGGCTCTTCTTATGGACTGAATAATCTTGCCCGGCTGGGCGTTGACATAAGTAATCGCATGGCCGCGGATGTCGGCTTCGTCCCTTATTCCGCTCAAAGTCAGACGCAAAAACTTGCGCCCGAGTGAACGGGCGATTGATGCTCCCAGCGAAGTTTTTCCGACGCCGGGAGGACCGACAAAACAAAGTATCGGCGATTTTGCCGAAGGATTTAGCTGGCGGACCGCCAGATGCTCCAAAATTCTCTCTTTAACTTTCTCCAAATCTTCGTGATCCTTGTCCAAAACGCCCCGGACTTCATTTAAATTTTCAACATCTTGGGTATTTACTCCCCAAGGCATGCTTAAAAGCCAATCTAAATGTCCGGTTATCATGCAAACTTCTTGAGTTGAAGCGCTTATTTTGAGCCTTGCCAATTCTCTTTGAATTTCATTGCCGGCTTCTTCGGAAACGCGAGCTTTAATTTTGTCATACCGGCTTTGATAATCTTTTACCACGGCTTTTGATTCCCGCGCCGAAGATTCCGAACCGTCTTTGCAAGCCGGAGGCGCGTCGGCGCGCATAATAAATTTCAACAAATCCAAAACTTTGTCCAGCCGCTTTTCCAATCCGGTTTCAGCTAAAATCTCGTAGGATTTAGAAGCTATTTCAATTTGCTTTCCGTTTTCATCCACAAAATCCATGCCGTTGATAATATTCATTATATCGTCTAAAACATTGATGAAATTATTTTTATTGAGATCGCGCGTGTGTCTAACCACCTGCCGCCCGAATCTTGAATTCCAAAAACTGCGGTTGACATCCGGACCCAAAGTTCTTAACATTTCCACAAATTCCGAAAAAATATTTTTTAACGTTTCAATCTTAACTTTTAACCCGGCATTTTCAGCCGAGTTACGGCTAACCAGTTCTATCGGCTCCTCTAAAATTTTCCAGCCGGTTTCAAAAAATTCTTCAGAATTCGCGGGAATCTTAATCTGAATCAAATAAACTCTAAAAAGGCTTCTGAATTGAAAATCGGCTATATTGTTTTGTTTGCCGTCGCGGTAAAATTTCAAATTTTTATAATCCCCCAGAACGCCGACTGCTTTGCCGCCGGATATTTCATCCTCAAATCCGGACGGCGCCGAAAAAATCACAAAATAATTCAGTCGTTTGACTTTTTCAATGTTGCGCATCAAATTTTCGCCCAAAATACAGCTGATCGGCAGGAATTCCTGTGACGGAAACATAATGTTTTTTGCCGGAATTATTATCAGAAGAGGCAAACGCGGCGGTATGGTTTCGCATTTCGGCTTTTCATTGATATTTTTATTCTTAATCATAAATCCGCCCTCCTTTTTGTTTTTTTATTTTCAAAGATTGTCTGATGTCATTATACCAAAAAAACCCTGCTGAAACAGCAGGGTTTTATGTATAATCTTTTTGTTTTACATAAGGAATCATGTCAAGATATTTGAGTCTCATCCTGACAACGTTTCCAAATTTATCAAGGCTTATTTTTTTCATCCAGGCGCCGATATCGGGAGTCAGCCCTAATTCTTCCATAAACGGCGTTGGAGCTTGGGAAGAAGGATTAAGAAAAATATCCACTCCCATATAGCGAACGTAAGCCGCGACATGCCAGTGTCCCATTTCATAAAGATGAGGCAGATAAGAAAAATCCATATTGTTAACATCTTTGAGCACTCGGGCCAAAACATACTCTATCAAATTTTCAACATGTTTTTGCGGCTTGTAGCTTCTAAATTGGCCTGAACCGCCTCGAGGATGAACGGCATAAATTGTCAAACTAGCTGGAGTTTGATCCGTTTTCTTGCCGTCTTTATCAAGATAAAATATCGCTTTTTTAGCAAATTTTCCTTCTTCGCCTAAATAATAAAGATCCGGTCTTTTGTCGGAAATGCGCCCCACTACGTCATGCGTAGCCGAAGCCCAAAACGATTCATCGTGGTTGCCGGCAATAAGAAAAGTGATAAAGTTTTTCTTAGGCCATAAATGACACAATAATTTCACTTGTCTATCCGCGCCAAGGGCAAACAATTCCGAATTCTGGGTGCGATACATATTTTGTCCGTCAACATTATCACCCATGGAAATCATAAACTGAGCTTTCCATTTCTTATCCGCGAAATCATAGATGGATTCAATAATGGAAGGCTGTTGATACTTTGAACCAATATGAGCGTCGGAAACGCTTCCGCATGTAAATTCTTCTTTCAATTCAATCACCGGCGGAACAAATTCTTCTTTCAGCGCCGGCTTAACGGTTATCTTTTTAGTATCTTTGGGTATGCTGATATCGCATCCAAACCCCCAAAGATTATCAACGATATTAACAATAGTCTCTGTTGAAAAATTAAGCCGTCGGGAAACATCGCCAACACTCAAAGGATGATGTTTAACAAGTTCATAAACACTGGCTTCATTATCCGATAAACCTTGGATTTCAGAAACTTCTCCATAATCATTTTGGATTATATAAGGAGAAAAATCCCAAAAATCAACCGTTGAGCTATTGTGAACTAAATTGCCATTTTTGTCGTATTCCAGCTCCACAAAAATAGCGCCAATGCTGGGAGATATGTTAGCCGCTTCCAAAGACGGAGTTTGAGCCAAAAATCCCGGCACCATAAAATTACCAAACCCCCGCGGCACCCATCCTTGAGCCATAAATTTACCGGTAAAAACCATCCGGGGGATGGATTTTGCGCCTTCTTTGCGAAAACACGGCATAACTGAAGCGGCAATACTTTTGGCAATCTGCTGCAGCCTGTAAGATAAAGTGTAAGGCCGATCCACGCCCTTTCGCGGATAAACAACCTTAATCTTGAAATTTTTAAGGGAAAAATCATAAGACCACTCATCAGTAAAAATCAAATCAGCTCTCTTTTTGCATATTTCGCTTACCACATTCAGTTTCCAAGACAAATCCTCTTTGCCGGCAATGATGTAGGTTTTAAAATTTTTGGAATATGGATAATGCTTCACCGCGTAATCTATCTGTTCTTGAGCTGAAAACAAAAATAATTCATCGGCCCGATCCTGCGTCTTTCGGCCGGCCACCAAATCGCCGGCGTGAATGGCAAAATCCACTCCTAATTCTTCCGCTATCTGATAAGTTTTGTTTAAAAGGCTTAATTGCTGGTATTTGTTGCCGATATGGGTGCTGCTCAAAACCATAAAACGAAAATAATTTTTTTTGATTGGTTGAATGTTTAAAGCTTTGGCGTTTTTTTTCTTAACCGCAAGAATGATTTCTCCCCGCACCTTTTCAGAAATTTCAATTAAGTATCCGTCGTTCTTTAAATTATCAAGGGCGTTTATAATGAACTCTTTGCTTTTGTTAAACTTTTTGGAAAGTCCGGCTACGGTTGATTTTTGTTTTCTTAAAAGACGAAGTATTTTTTGGGTATATTCTTTCAAATCCCTTGCTTCTTTATCCGCTTCCAAATATTTTTTTTCTTTATTAGTCCAGCGAAGCGGCAAAAGAACGTCTTTTCTGCCGAGACGCTCTAAATCCTCTTTGACGAATCTCTTGGCAATCATGTTAACAGTATCCCAAAACAGATGCTCAACCGGCCAGCCGGCTTCTTTCTGAATTTTTTTGATTTTCTCAATAATTTCTGTCTTAAACGCTCTGATTTTCTCGCAATCTCTCAAATCATAACGATACAGCTTCCGACTTGCTAAAAATCCATCAATAATTACGCGTAAGGACTCATCGGTATATTTGCCGTGTCTGACCATTGTTCCTCCTTTTTTCAAAAAACATAGATCTAATATAAGAATATAACGGCAAAAATTTCCCGGCAAATTAAGGAGTGAATAACTTACGGGTCCACTCCGACTCGAACGGAGAACGTCGGTTTTGGAGACCGATGTTTTGCCAATTAAACTATGGACCCTTTATTTTCAATGATATAGGCCGGTTTTCGCGCATTTGCCCAAATCATTTTTTTGTTTCTTTGTGCAAAACGTGTTTTCTGCACCATTTGCAATACTTTTTGATTTCAATTTTCCGCTCAACTTTTTTCTTGTTTTTCCGCGACCAATAGTTAATCCGCTTGCAATCGGCGCATTGGAGTTTGATTAAATTATCTTGGGACATAACTGAAATTTAGCAAATTTCCTAAAAAAACGCAACATTTTGATTTTGTCTATCAAAAATCGGAAAGTCTAATTGTGGAGTATATTTACGAGTCCGTTCGAACTTATTTTATCAAAAATTCCTGAATTGCAGAAGCCCGCCGCCGCTCGGGCGCGGTCGCGCAAATTTTTGTCGTGTAAGCCGCGCTATTGCCAACATGGGCATTGGTCCCGGAAGAACCGGAAAATGAAGCCACGGTAGTATCATAGCCCGCGCAACTGGTGGAAGTGGCCGCGGAAACCGAGCCGCTCGTCACAGACAAACAAATATCATTGGTTGAAGAATAATTTGTTTTAAGACTATCTTCAAAATGAGCGTTATTTGAACCAGATAAAGTTCCCAGTAATTGGTAAGTACCGGAACAATTAGTCCCCAAACCGGTAACTCCTCCGCAGCAGACTAAATTGGTATAAGTTGAACCAGCCGGTGTCCCCGCGTGGCTGTTAGAAATGCTTTGCATCCGAAAGACCGTGGTGCTGGCGGCTCCGCAAGAAGTGTCAACAACGCAATAAAGCGTGCCGGCAAAAACTAATTTCATTGAAAAAAACACCAGCGCCAAAACGCTGAAAATCAAAATAAAAACAATAGAAATTTTAAAGAATTTCATAAAAATTTTTCAATATCATCGCTGGTGAGTAATCTCCTTATGTCAGAATGTGTGATTAAACCGTAAGAGGGTTTATGGCTAAAACCGACGTATTCAACTTTCTTTTTCATCTCGCGCGCTTTAGCCAACGCAGGTATAAGGTCAGTATCGGAACTTATTAAAATCGCCGTATCGTATAAATTTTCGTAAGCGCCGATGAGAATGTCTGTTGCAATCTGTACATCAACGCCCTTTTCATGATACTTGCCGCTCGTATTAAGAAGATATCCATATTTAATAATCCATCCTTCCTTGCGTAGTTTGGCAAACAATTTTTGTTGATTGCTCCGCATCTGTTGTCCCTTCTTATCATCCTGTTTTGCCCGCACTACAACCAACGCAATATTCCTTTTGTGCTATTTGTCTGTCGCGCGCGAGCCAATTCGCAAAATCCTTATATCTAAAATCAAGAAGCTTTGTCTCTTCTAATTGAAAGGTTTCCTTAAGGCGGTGATAAAAATTATTCCCGTCAACGATTATAAAAATTCTTTCTTTGTTGCTCATGTATTTTGCATTGACAAAACAAAACCCCGCCGAAAAACCAAGGTCTTTGGGCGGGGGGGGTTAACTATTATTAGACTAATCAATAGCAAAGCCACTGTCAATAGCAAGATTGTGGACATCCTAAATTGCCAAATCACCGTGTTGGTGCAGCCGGCGGCGGTAGTAACCGAACAGGAAAGCGTGCCGGCGTTAATGGTCTTTACTAAAATAACTGAAATAAAAATCAGTAAAATTAAAAAAATAAAACTGATTAATCGCATTTTCATACACAGCAAAAAAACAAATTAACCAAAGTTGGAATAGATGCCTTATTGGAACAGGTGCCTTATATGTCTGACATCTTCCCGCGATGGTCAATCCAGCCGAACGTGCTGATGTCAACGGAATAGGTCGTGCCATCACTATCGTGCTCAATCGTTGAGGTATTGCTGACCCGTAATTCAAAATGCCCGCCAGACGCCCCAGCAATGTCGTCCGCACCGATAGAAACAATGCCGGTGGTTTCGGTCGGCGTTACGTTTCCTTCCACAATCTCACTAAACACGGTGGCGTTGGTCGTATTGACGCTGGTCGTGTGGGTGGTACCTGCCCTAAATCTTGCGATGGAGTTCGGCGGTGCAGTCAGTGTTACAGCCGCAGCCGTGTCAGTCGACGTAAACCCAGCATCATTGACTTGCGTTGTCAATGTGAAGTAGTCATCAACCTGCGTGAATTGCAGAATTCCGCTAGAAGCATCATTCCTTATCCAACCGATGCGTCTTTTGAGAGTATAGTTTGTTGGAAGGGTTGCGCGATTCGCGGTGGTTGTGAACATCACATCAACCACTCCCGTGTCCACGCGTTTGATAAGGTGGACTTCGTACCAAGTGCTGGCGGCTTCTGTGCCGGTGTTTAGTCCTCCTTGCGCATCTCCAACAGCCCACGAAGCATCCATTTGTTTGGTAATGGACGCCGCCAGAACCATAATGTCCGTTCCATCGTCGCTAACAGCTTCTCCCGCTGCAATAGTAATGTCATTTGCGGTATCTGCCGCATTTGACATCCCAAGACCCCAAAGATGCCCGCGAGGAAAAGCGGGCTTCGCCCAGGTAGCATCTCCGCGCCAGAAAGTCGTGGCGCCAGCACTTGTTCCTGAATTAAGGTTGCCGACCGGAAGATTGCCGGTAACGCCATTTGATAAATCAACCTGCGCCCAGGCAGGATCGTTGCTAGCGCCGGTATTGGAGAGGTATCTGGTCGCCGTGATATTTTTTGCCAGAGCCGAAATAACATCTGTTGCCGAGCCATACAAAATATCTCCTTGAACCACATTGCCGATTTCAGCGATGGTGTGCCCCGGATTTGGCGCCGCCGCTTGCATAATCGTAATGATTGAAAAAGCAATCGCGATAAGCAGAAAAAAACTTAAAATCTTATTCGCCGCCAGTTTTATTTTTTCTTTTATGTTGCGCATAGCTTTATAATAAGGCGTTGATTAAGTAATTTTCTCGACCTTTTTATATTTATTATAGCAAATTTTGATGTAGATAGGGAATCCTGTCACTTTTCTGATTTCGCCAAATTACTGGCCAACCCGAAAAAATTCAAGTAAAAATTAGAAGAAAAATAAGAAGGCGGAAAATTGAAGCTCCAGAAGAAAAAATCAAAATCATCTTCTTCTCTTGAGAAAACCGCAAGGGACAGCAACCTTTTTGCGAAAAAGGTTGCTGCCGAACAAGTGTTCGGCTCGAACCTCGTCTTGGCCAACCGCTCGGCGCGCCTCTGCGCGCCGAGCGGAGAGGATTTCCCCCCACAAAATCAATGGGCGGCACTTCGTGCCGCCCACCAATTCATCGGTCAAAAACCGGAAAGTCTAATTTTGGAGTATCTTTATGACTTCGCTCGAACCTACTTTATCAAAAATTCTTGAAAAAATCCACTCGCTCCGCTCCGCCGCCCGCCGCCGATGACGGCGGCCTGCCTCGCAGAAAAATTTTCTCTACATTTTATATTTTGCGCGCGCCGATTTTTTTCTTCTAAAAGGAAAAGAAAATTTTTCTGCTTCGGCTTCCGCGCTCAAAG
>JBBTTU010000015.1:2281-13509 GCA_038064075.1 Patescibacteria group bacterium | reverse complement strand
TATTGAAAAAGTTTCAAAAATCGCCGATATAACGGTCAGAAGAATAATTGCCGACCATGTCCGGGGCGCTACTTTTCTTTTGGCCGACGGCGTGCGTCCTTCAAACAAAGAAGCCGGCTACATCCTGCGCCGGCTTATCAGGCGGGCATCCACTTTTATTGAACGGCATAATTTGGAGCATTTGTTGCTGGATGATCTTATCGTTGAAACTATTAAAAATTTCAGCGGTTTTTATCCCAATCTCGGCCAAAACCGGAATGAAATCGTCAATGAATTTAAAAATGAAGCGGAAAAATTTTCAAAAACTTTAAAACAAGGTTTAAAAGCCTTTGAAAGCGCGATTAAACGCAAAGAAAAGTTTTCAGCCAAAGACGCTTTTGACATTTATCAAAGTTACGGCCTGCCGCCGGAGGTTATGAAAGATATGCTTAAAGAAAGGTCGCTTCAATTTGACCAATCCGGTTTTGAAAGCGAATTTAAAAAACATCAGCAAGGATCAAAAAAAGGAGAAATAAAGAAATTCGGCGGGCACGGGCTGGTTTTGGACACCGGGGAATTGAAAGCGGCCGACGCCGAAGAAGCCGGAAAAGTTGTTAAACTTCATACCGCCACTCATCTTTTGCAGTCGGCTCTTCGCAAAATTTTGGGGAGCGAAGTCAAACAGGCCGGCTCGGACATAACTGTCCAGCGTTCCCGTTTTGATTTTACCTTCAGCCGCAAAGTAACCGGCGAGGAACTTAAAAAAATAGAAAACCTTGTCAATGAGATGATTAAAAAAGATATGCCTGTTATGATGAAAGAAATGGATTATGACGAAGCGCTCAAGTCAGGAGCCCTTTCATTTTTTAAACAAAAATACCCGAAAAGAGTGAAGGTTTACAGCATTGGCGGTCAGGGAGACATCTTTTCCAGCGAACTTTGCGGCGGTCCCCACACAGGGCGCACCGGCGAGATCGGAAAATTTAAAATTATCAAGGAAGAGGCGGTTTCAAGCGGCGTGCGGCGAATCCGGGCCGCCATAAGCGATTAGCAACAATATGTTTGCGGTTATTAATTTAAAGAGTTCGGGGATAGACGGAGCAGTCTCTGCCCGAAATCCTCAAGGTTTGATTGAAATTAAAAAAATTTCCAAATCCGGCAATTTGGCTCTGCCCGAACCGAATCTTGACAGCCTCTGGCGCAAAATGAAAAACGAGATCAAATTTTTAATCGCAGAACTTCTGTCAAAAAAAAACATCTCTAAGGCGGTTGTGATTTTTTCATCGCCGTGGTATTTTTCGGAAATTCGCCGGGTCTTTGAACAAAGACCGGATCCGATTTTTTTCAGCAAGACGTTTATTGACGAATTACTGGCGAAAGAAACCGAAAATTTCAGAAAATCGGCATTTGCCGGTTTAAACTTGAAAAAAGATGAAGCAACGGTTCTTGACGCCCGAATCCTTCAAGCCAGACTCAACGGCTATCCGGTTAAAGACCCGGAAAAAAATATAATCGGCAAAAAAGCGCGGACGCTGGAACTTGTTTTGCATTTGAGCGCGGTTTTCGGCGAGGCCGAGCGCGAGATTAAAAATATCCTTAATGAACGGGGAGTCGGGGAAATAATGATTGAAAACTCTTCTTATGTTCTTTATAAAGTTTTAAATCAGATCGGCCAAGACAACATTATGGTTTTAAATATTGACGGCGAAATAACCGAGCTTGCAGCCGTCAAAGACGGCGAGTTTCTGGATGCGATTTCTTTCGGCCGCGGTTTGAATTTTATGGCCCGCCGTCTGGGAACGGCTTTGAATCTAGATATAAATGAAGCCTTGTCAGTGCTTGAAAATTACATAAATAATAAATTAGAAGCGAGTTCGGCCCAAAACATCAAAAATTCGCTTAAACCGGCTTTAAGCGATTGGGAGAAGCTGTTTGCCGAGGCGCTTCGGCATTTGTCGATTCGCGGCCGGCTTCCTGAAAAATTGCTGATTGTCGGCCCGGGCGCGGCCCTTTCCGAATTCGGACAAGCCGCCGCCGGAGAAATTTTTAAAGAGTATACTATTTTCGGCCGCCCTTTTTCAGTGTTTTCCGGCCAGCCGCCCGAAATAAAATCCCTTTTTGCCAATATCGGTTCGGTTTTGTCGCAGCCCGAGCTTACGGCTCTTAATCTTTTTTTGACTTATGAAAATTATCAATGAAATGAATAAACAAAATAATCAGGTTCCGATTCGCGATATTCTAACTTCGGATATCCGCCGGGCGCGCCAGCCGGTTCCGGTTCCGGATCAAAAACCGGCTTTCAAACCTGAAAAAAACAATAAATTAATATTTATTGTTTTTGCGGTTCTTTTTTATACCGTCACGCTTTTTACGATTGACCGCTTCTCGCGGGTTAAGATAACTCTTTTAATGAAAAATGAAATTCGGGATATAAATGCTTCTTTGGCGGTAAATTCCAAATCCGGCCTCGCGGCTGAAACAGTGACCATTGAAGATGAAATAACCGGCCGGGCCGAAACGAGCCAGATTAAAGAATTTAACGACCGGGCTTCGGGCCAAATCGCGATTTACAATACTTACAGTTCGGCTCCGCAGACCCTTGTGGCCGGAACCCGTTTTGAGAATCCCGACGGTAAAATTTACCGTCTGAGCAAAACAATCATTGTTCCGGGAGCGGAAGTCATAGATGGAAAAATAGAGCCAAAATCAATTGAAGCCCGAATAACGGCCGATGAGCCGGGCGACGCTTACAATATCGGTCCTTCTGATTTTAAAATCCCCGGTTTTAAAGGCGGAATTAAATACGAAAAGTTCTATGGCCGGTCTCATGCCGCTTTTGACGGGGGCTTTGTCGGACGGGCAAAAGTCGTTTCTGAAAAAGACATCGAAATTCTCCGCTCAAATCTTGAAAATACCCTGCGCAAAAAACTGGCCGAGCGCGCCGGATCGGAGCTGCCGGAAGGATTTTTTATCCCTGAAAACGCGGCTCAATATGAATTTTCAATCAAAAAAATTGAGCCGCCGGCTGACCGGCGCTCAAATGATTTTGGATTGGCGTTAACCGGAAAAATAAAATTATTTTTAATACCCAAAAAAGACGCTGAAGCCAAAATGCTTTCAATTCTGTTTGGCGGCCAAAAACCGGATCAGGTAAGCTTAAACAATTTTAATGAACTTAAATTCGCGGCTGAAGAGCTTAATTTTGGCGGCCAGTCCCTGCTATTGAGATTATCGGGCAAACCCCGTATAATTTGGAATGTTGATTCTGAAAATTTGGCCAATAATTTGGCGGCGGCAAGCGGCCAGAAAGAACGTTTTGACATTTTCCGCGCCTTGGCCCAGATTAAAGAAGCTTCAATCGCTTATCAGCCGCGGTGGTGGAAAATCTTTCCCGAATCGGCTGAAAAAATAACCATTGTTGAAACTTATTGACTTTAATCCATTTTTAAATTAAAATAAAATTTGTATTTTAATGGCTGGGGATTCGCGAGTAAAAGAGATAAAAATCGGGACAATAATTGAAGCCCTGCCCGATACTATATTTCGGGTAAAATTGGACGAAGGTTCATTAATGCTGGCTTATTTAAGCGGCAAAATGCGCCGTTTCAGAATAACTGTTTTGGTCGGAGATCGGATAAAAGTGGAAGTCAGTCCTTATGAACCCAGCCGCGGCCGGATAATACAAAGATTATAATGAAAGTTCGGGCATCGGTAAAAAAAATATGCAAAAATTGCAAGATTATCAGGCGCAACGGTCGGGTGCGCGTAATTTGCATAAATCCAAAGCATAAACAGCGTCAAGGTTAGTTCGAAGCTGACTATTAAATAATATGGTTAGAATCGCCGGAGTAAACATTCCAGACAAAAAAAAGATTGAATTTGCATTGCCGTACCTCTACGGTATCGGACATTCTTTGGCGAAAAAAATACTAGCTGAAGCCAAAATAGACGCGGCCAAGCTGTCAGACAGCCTTAGCTCTGATGAACTGAACCGGATCAGGGCCGCCATTGAAAGCCGCTATATGATTGAAGGCGAGCTTCGCAGACAAATAGCGTCAAACATCAAAAGGCTTAAAGACATCAAATCTTACCGCGGCGCGAGGCATATGAAAGGTCTGCCGTCAAGAGGCCAGAGAACCCGCACCAATTCCCGGACCCGGCGCGGCAATGTGCGCAAAACCGCGATTTCCGGCAAAAGAAAAGTAGAGAAGAAATAATTTTAATATGGGGAAAAAACGCATCATAAAAAAAGCGACAGGCGGCGTTGACAGCGAACTTCGGTCTCGCTCTTTGAGTCGTTTGCCGAAAAGAAAAATAGAAAAAGGCAAACTGAACATTCTTTCCACCTACAACAACACCATGCTTACTTTAACCGATGAAAAAGGCAATGCCGTTGCTTGGGCTTCGGCCGGATCGCTTGGTTTTAAAGGTTCGCGCAAAGGAACTCCCTATGCCGCTTCCAAAGTCGCGGAATTAATAGCCGAAAAAGCCAAAATGATCGGTTTAAAAAGCATTGATATCAATGTTAAAGGAGTTGGCGCCGGCCGGGAATCGGCAGTTCGTTCTTTTTTGGCGAGCGAGATCGCGTTGGGAACAATCCGCGACGTTACGCCGGTCGCGCATAACGGACCCAAGCCGCCCAAGCCGCGCCGGGTTTAAATATGCCAAAAGTCACTTGTAAAATTTGCCGGCGTTTGGGTTTTTCGGTCTGCGGCCGTGAAAAATGCGCTTTTAAGCGTAAACCTTATCCTCCCGGAATTCACGGACGGGTCGGATCGGCGGCCCGCGGCCGGCGTTCCAATATTTCCGAATACGGCGTCCAGCTGAAAGAAAAACAAAAGGTCAAGTTTTTATACGGTCTTCGCGAGCGGCAATTTAAAAATTTAATCTTAAATGCCGTCAAAACCAAAGGAGCTGAAACCAAAGGACGCATCATCGAGCTTTTGGAAACAAGGCTGGCTAACGCCGTATTCAGATCTGGTTTTGCGTCTTCCCGCAATAAAGCCAGGCAGCTTGTCAGCCATGGCCACATCAATGTTGACGGCCGGAAAGTAACAATACCGTCTTATCAGTTAAAAATCGGCCAGACCCTCGCTATCAGGCCGCAAAGCCTTGGCCGGGGAGTGTTTCGCGATCTTGATCTCTATTTAAAAAAATATCAAGTTTCGGACTGGCTGAATTTGGATAAAGACAAAAAAGAAAGCCGCGTAATCGGCAAGCCCGACGCTCAAAAAATTGATGTCGGAGCCAATTTGAACGCCGTGATTGAATTTTATTCCCGTTAATGGTATAATTTGAAAACTATAATTTATAATAATTTTTAATATTTTATATTTTATTTTTAATATTTATATTGAAATATTGAAACATGAATACATCAATTATTTTGCCGTCAAAACCGCGAGTGGTTTCTGAAGATGAAAAGAAAGGAATTTATGAAATTGACGGCCTTTATCCCGGCTACGGCCATACCTTGGGCAACAGCCTCAGGCGGATTTTATTGTCGTCTTTGCCCGGAGCGGCGGTAACCAGAGTTAAAATTGAAGGGGTAGAACATGAGTTTTCAACTATTCCCGGGGTTAAGGAAGATGTGGTGGCAATACTGCTTAATCTGAAAAAACTTCGTTTTCGCCTGCCGACCGACGATGAACAGAGCGCAAAATTAAAAATCCGCGGCGTTAAAATCGTTACGGCTAAAGATTTGGATCTGCCGGGCCAGGTTGAATCGGCCAATCCCGATGCGCCAATTGCGACCTTAACCGACAAAAGCGCGGCGCTTAGCATGGAACTTACGCTTGAAAGAGGCCTGGGTTATGTTCCGCGCGATGTCCTGCAAAAAGAAAAAGCCCAAATCGGAGAAATGATACTTGACGCTATTTTTACGCCGATCCGCCGGGTGAATTTTGAAGTTGAAAATATGCGGGTGGGAGACCGGACTGATTTTAACCGGCTTAGACTTACAATTCAGACCGATGAAACCATCACTCCGCACAAAGCTTTGGAGGAGGCAATTACGATTATGATTGGGCAACTTAAAGCCATAATCGGTTTTAAAGAACCTGAAATTGAAGAAAAAGAAACTGAAAAAGTTGATGTCAAAGATAAAATTCCGGCGGCACAAGAAGCGGGCAAGACCGAACTCACCAGCGAAGAAGACAAGCACAAAATCCGCATTGAAGATCTTGGTCTTTCCGAACGAGCCGTAAAATCTTTGGCTGAAGCCAGCATCAGAACGGTCGGGGGACTCGTTAAAAGGACCGGCAGCGATCTTCTGGAATTGGAAGGCATAGGCAAAAAAGCTTTAAACGAAATCAAGCGGGCCGTAGGCAAATTGGGTTTAAATCTTAAAGAATAAATGAAGCATCTTAAAAGCGGCCGCAAATTCGGCCGGCCGATAAAAATAAGACGGGCTCTGATAAAATCTTTGCTTGGGTCTTTGATCCGTCAGGGGCGGCTGGTTTCAACTTTGGCCCGGGTCAAAGAAATCAGGCCTTTGGCTGAAAAATTAATTACCAAAGCCAAAAAAGGAGACCTGTCTAAACGCCGCCAAGTCAGCCGGGTTCTTGGGCCGAAAGAAACTGCAAAACTTTTCAAAGACGCGGCTTTAAAATATAAAAACAGAAAAGGCGGCTACACCCGGATTTTTCGCACTAGTCCGCGCAAGCATGATCGGGCCGAAATGGCCGTTTTAGAATTTATTGAATGATATAAATATGTATGGCGCTAAAAACGAATAAAAAAGAAAAAATAATCATTGATGTCGGAGGCATGGTCCTTGGCCGGGCGGCTTCTATGGCGGCTTCGGCTCTGCGCGCCAAATCGCGGCCTGATTTTATGCCAAATCGCGCACCGGCGTTTAAAGTGGAGATCAAAAATTACGACCTGATAAAAATCAGCGATAAAAAAATGGACCAGAAAATTTACAAACGCTACAGCGGTTATCCCTCCGGTCTGAAAAAAATTAAACTCGCCGACGTTTACAAAAAAAATCCCAAAGACGTGTTTTTGCGCGCGGTAAAAGGAATGCTTCCAAAAAATAAATTACAGAAAATTATTCTTAAAAACATAATTTTTGCTTAAATGACCGTTTCAAAAAAGAAAACCGAAAAAAAATATGTCGCGGCGGTCGGCCGCAGAAAAACTTCAACTGCCCGGGCCAGAGTTTTTTTTGCCAAAGGCGAAATTTTGGTCAATGACAAAAATTACCGCGATTATTTTCCGACTGAAGAAATGCAAAAAATCATTGTTGACTCTTTTGAAAAATTGAAGCTGTCCGATTTGTCCATATCAATTAAAGTCAGCGGCGGAGGCATTCATTCTCAGGCCGAGGCCTCCCGTCACGCCATCGCAAGAGCGCTCGTCAAATCTGACGCAGAACTGCGCAAACGTCTTAAAAGAGCCGGTTTCTTAAAAAGAGATCCCAGAATGAAGGAACGGCGCAAATTCGGCCTTAAAAAAGCAAGAAAAGCGCCGCAGTGGTCAAAACGATAATTTTGACTTATTAAAGTTTTGTCATTTTCAGGTTTTAGCGCTCTTGACATGAGAGTGCTAACGGCTTTATAATAAAAATATGCTTTTAGACGAACGGGAAAATAAAATACTTGAATTTATGGTCCGCGATTTTATAAAAACTGCCGAGCCCGTGTCTTCAATCCGGATCCGCCAAGGATTAAAACTTCAGGAAAGTCCGGCGACTATCCGCAATATTGTGGCCGTTTTGGATGAAAACGGATTTTTTGATCAGCCGCATACTTCAGCCGGCCGTGTTCCGACCGATAAAGCCTACCGCTATTTTGTGGATAATTTAATGTCTGAAATACATTTGAATTTCAGGACATTTTCTAAAATCCGGAAAATATCGTCTGAAAACGACGTTAACCGGTTTTTTGCCGAAGCTTTGAATCTCCTTAGTTTTTCAAATATTGACGACAATCCTTTCAGCGGCTATGGTTTTTCAACTCTTTTAAAAGAACCGGAATTTAAAAAAGGCGATTCAACGCAGAGCGCCGGCTATCTGATTGATCACATCAATGAAATAGTCAGACTTTATCGCAGTCAAGCTGAAAAAACTCCTGAAATTTTCATCGGTCAGGAAAATCCGGCTGACTGCGCCCGGGAATTAGGAGCATTTTATCTTGAATCCGGCCGCGGCGGGCACACCCGGACGATTTTGCTTTTCGGCCCTAAAAGAATGAATTACGAAAGGATTTTAAGCTTTGCCAATTATTTTATGAAAGAATTTTAAAAATATGGAAAACAATCTTGAAAATGAAGAAAAAGACGATATAAATTTTGTTGAAGAGGATTCCGGTTCGGAAATCGCGGACAAGATTAAAAAAATCAAAGAAGAATTGAAAGGATGCCGCAAAAATGCCGATGAATACCTGGCCGGCTGGCAAAGAGCCAAAGCCGATCTTATCAACAGCCGCAAAGACGAAGAAAAAAGGCGCGAATCAATCATTAAATACGCAAATGAACGGCTTTTATACGAAATTCTTGATATTTTAGACGGTCTGGAGAAAGCTTTAAGTCAGCCCGATTTAGCCGAACAGTGGAAAACGGGATTTGGCAATATCAGGAATAAACTTTTGCAGATTGCGCGCGGCTACGGTTTGAGTTTAATAGAATCCGAGGGCGGACTTTTCAATCCGGCCGAACACGAAAGCGTTGCCGAAGAAGAAGTTTCAAATCCGGATCAAGACCAGAAGATTTTGGCAGAAATTCAAAAAGGTTATAAAATTTATGATAAAGTCCTGCGTCCGGTAAAAGTTAAAATAGGAATTTATAAGTTAGTAAAATAAATTCACCTTGTTAAATAGTTCGTTTGACGAAATTTAACAGGGTAAAAATAAAATATATGAGCAAAATTTTAGGAATTGATTTAGGAACAACAAATTCGGCTATGGCTGTTGTTGAAGCCGGTGAGCCGAAAATTATTGAAAATGCCGAAGGCAACCGGACTACGCCTTCAATAGTCGCGGTTTCCAAATCCGGCGAGCGGCTGGTCGGCCTTTTGGCTAAACGCCAGTCGGTAACTAATCCCAAAAATACCATTTTTTCGGTTAAGCGCCTTATCGGCCGGAAAGCCGGCGACTCCGAAGTTCAAAAAGATAAAAAACTTCTGCCTTATGAAATACGCGAGTCAGCCAACGGCGGCATTGAGGTCAAAATAGGAGATAAATGGCACCGTCCCGAAGAAATATCGGCTATGATTTTGACCAAACTCAAGGTTGATGCTGAAGCAAGGCTCGGCCAGAAAATTGAAGAAGCGATCATTACGGTGCCGGCTTATTTTGACGATTCCCAGCGCAAAGCCACCAAAGACGCCGGAGAAATAGCCGGTTTCAAAGTCAAGCGAATTTTGAACGAACCGACTGCCGCGGCTTTGGCTTACGGCTTCAATAAGAGAAAAAATGAGCAAATCGTGGTTTATGATTTTGGCGGCGGAACTTTTGACGTTTCGGTTCTTGAAATCGGCGATGACGTCATTGAAGTCAAAGCCACCGACGGCGACACTCATTTGGGCGGCGATGATTTTGACCAAAGAATAATTTCGTGGATAATTTCGGAATTCAAAAAAGAATCGGGGATTGACGTTTCCAAAGACACTTTGGCTCTGCAGCGCCTGCGGGAAGCGGCTGAAAAAACCAAGCACGAACTGTCAAGTTCGATTGAAACCGAAATAAATATTCCTTTCATTACTTCCGATGCTTCGGGGCCGCGCCATCTCCTGATGAAATTCAGCCGATCCAAACTTGAATCGCTGGTTGAAGATTATATTCAAAAATCAATTGAGATAACCCAGAGAGCCGTAAAAGCCGCCGGATTCAAACTTTCCGATATAGATGAAATTATTCTGGTCGGCGGTCAGACCAGGATGCCGGCGATGCAGGAGGCCGTTAAAAAACTTTTCGGCAAGGAGCCGAATAAATCCATCAACCCGGACGAAGTAGTCGCGGCCGGAGCCGCGGTCCAAGCCGGAATTTTGCAGGGCGACGTTCGCGACGTTCTTTTACTTGATGTAATTCCGCTTTCTTTGGGCATAGAAACTTTGGGCGGAGTATCCACTAAAATTATAGAAAAAAACACGACTATTCCGGTTTCAAGAACCCAGATTTTTTCAACCGCGGCCGACAACCAGACTTCGGTTGAAATACATATTTTGCAGGGCGAGCGGGAAATGGCTAAAGATAATAAAACTCTCGGCCGGTTTATTCTTGACGGCATTCCGCCTTCGCCGCGGGGACTGCCTCAGATTGAAGTGACTTTTGACATTGACGTCAACGGCATTTTAAACGTCAAAGCCAAAGACAAAGCCACCACTAAAGAACAATCGGTGCGCATTGAAGCGTCATCCGGCCTTTCCAAAGAAGATATTGAAAAAATGAAAAAAGAAGCCGAACTTCACAGCGATGAAGACCGCAAAGCCCGGGAACTGGTTGAAGCCAAAAACTCGGCCGACGCTCTGATTTATACCGCTGAAAAATCGCTCCGCGAGGCCGGAGACAAGATCGGCGGAGCCGAGCGAAAACAAATTGAAGAAGCTATCGCCCGGCTTAAAAAAGTTCAGCAGGAAGCTGGCGACAGCGCGCTGGTCAAAGAGGCGAGCGCCGAGTTGTCGCAGGCTCTTTCTAAAATAGGAGAAGCGCTTTATAAAAATCAGGGCGGCCAGAATAAAACTGAAACCGAAAAACAAGACGAGGGCGGCATAAAAGACGTTCCTCACGAAGATATAAATGAAAATAATAACAAATAATGAGCAAAGACTATTATAAAATTTTGGGCATTCCTAAAAATTCTTCCAAAGAAGAAATAAAAAAGGCATACCGCAAATTGGCTCATCAGTATCATCCTGACAAGAAAAGCGGAGATGAAACCAAATTCAAAGAAATTAACGAGGCTTATTATGTTTTGGCTGATGAGCGTCGCCGCGCCGAATACGACCGCTTCGGCCGGGTTGGGGGAGGCGATGGCGGATTTCGCGGCAGCGATTTTGGATTTGAGGATATCTGGCGCGATTTCGGCAGGCGCGGCGGCGGATTTTCGGACTCGGAAGGAGAAAGCGATTTTGCCGACATTTTGGAAGGACTTTTCGGATTCGGCTTTTCTTCCGGACGCGTCAGATCGCAGCGGGGCCGCGACATATCAATTGATTTGGTTATTCCTTTCTCTGACGCTGTTTTTGGAACTGTCCGGCGGGTGCTCATTACCAAGAATTCTTCATGCCGGTCTTGGCGCGGCTCAGGGGC
>JBBTTU010000015.1:0-2271 GCA_038064075.1 Patescibacteria group bacterium | reverse complement strand
CCCCCGCCCCCGACAGTAAAAAAGAAACTTGTTCGGTCTGTTCGGGATCCGGCACCGTGCGCGAAGCCAAGCGGTCGCTTTTCGGGTCATTTACAAGTCTCTCGGAATGCGTAAAATGCCATGGAACCGGAGAAATTATCAAAAATCCATGCCCCGCCTGCCGCGGAGAAGGAATTTTGAAAAAAGAAGAAGAGATTGAAATAAACATTCCGGCTGGAATAAACGACGGCGAAATGATCAGGATGGCCGGCTCGGGCGAAGCAAAGCCGATGGGCAATTCCGGAGATCTTTACATCAAAATTCATGTTGAGGGGCACCCGCGTTTTTGGCGCGAAGGCAATAACATCATTACTGAACTGGAAATTCCGATGACCGAAGCCGCGCTGGGAGGAGAAAAAACAATTGAAGCGCTTGACGGCCGGATAAAGATCAGTGTTCCCCAAGGGGTTGAATCCGGAGATATTTTGAGGATAAAATCGCGCGGCGTATCCAAAAAATACGGCGGCCGCGGCGACCTTTTGTTTAAAACAAAGGTTAAAATGCCGAAAAAATTATCAAAAAAAGCAAAAGATCTTATTGAAGAATTAAAGAAAGAAGGGATATAATCGTATTTATCCGCCCATAGCTCAATTGGCAGAGCAGCTCCCTTTTAAGGAGAAGGTTCCAGGTTCGATTCCTGGTGGGCGGACTTAAATTAAAACAACCTCATTTTGAGGTTGTTTTAATTTAGAAATAACATATCATTTATAATAGAAAGGCTCGTTGTGAAGGAGGGCGATAAAAATGAAAATAAAGACAATAATAAAAATGACTTTCGGAGTCATTTTTATGATTTTCGGTTTTGATTATTTGGGTTTTGCCATTTTTTTGGCAAAAAATGGAGAGGAAATAAGCCGGGTGAGTCTTTACGGAACAATAGCGTTAATATGCTTGTTATCCGCGATAGTTTTTTTTCACAATGCCTGGCATAATAAAAAATGACAATTTTTTAACGGCCGCAAACGGAAATTGCTCTGTTTGCGGCTATTTTTATGATATTATTTAAATAATTAAACTTACTATTCAATGAAAAGTCTTATTCTTTTCATAATTATGGCGAGCATGGTTTTAGCGTCTGTTTATTGGCTGGTTGAGGAAAGCCCTTGGCGGATTATTTTAGGCGACAGAGAATCAAAAAACAGTCTGTCGGCCGCCAATATTCTCGCCAGAATAAAAGATTCTTATAATTTTGCTTTAGTCAAGCTGTTCGCCAAAGTCGCCAAAATAAAAAGCGGCGGCGAAAACGGCGAGGAATCGGAAATTTTTTTTCAAAAATCCGAAAATGCGGCGGCCGAAATTAATGAACCTTTTAAAAAAACCAAAGCTTTGGTTTTGGCCGCGAAAGAAAGGAATGAGGCGGAAAAAGCAAAACCTTCCGAAGCGGGTTCAAAAAAGATTATATCTGATTTGAAAGAAGCCGCAAAGAGTTTCGGAGAAACGCAGGGATCCGAACAAACCGCCGCCGCTTCAATTTTAGGGCAGGCGATTGCCGGCGCTTTTCCGCTTCCGGAATCAGGCAAAAATCAGGAAATTATTTCCCAAATTATTTCAGAAATAAATTTAACTTCAGCTTTGGAATCTTCGCCGAATAAATCCGCGGCGGCCGAAGCTCTGTTTTATTCCGAATTGGCTTCCGCCTATCTTAAAGAAGGAAATTTGGAAGCCGGCCGCGGCGTTATCAATCAAGTTTCAGATCAAAATTTGCGGCTGATTTTATTTTTAATGTTTACGGAAAAAGCCGCCGGCTTGGAAGATTGGGGGAGGGGAAAAGATTTGATTGAAACGATTGACGCTCCGGCTTATCGGAATTACGGCCGCCTTAAACTTATGAATTTTTTGCTTTCCCAGAATAGATTGAACGAGGCGGAAGAAATAAGCAAATCGCTCGCCGGCACCAATTTTGAAGAAGCGGCTGTTTTGGAAACAGCAAACGCTTATTTAAAAACCGGAGAAAAAGAAAAAGCTTTAAACCTTATTTTGCGCGTGGTAAAATAAAAACGTCGCGGGAATATAAAAAATGGAAAGAATTTTAATTAAAGATACGGTAAATAAAATAGGCGAAAATGTCTTGCTGAAAGGCTGGGTGGATGTCCGGCGCGATCACGGCAAGCTTATTTTTATTGATTTGCGCGATCGCTCCGGCCTTGTCCAAATGGTAATTACTCCCGAGACCGGCCAAGCCCGCAAAATAGCGGAAACCGTAAGGCAGGAATGGGTGATAGAAGCGGTTGG
>JBBTTU010000014.1:0-5698 GCA_038064075.1 Patescibacteria group bacterium | reverse complement strand
GGCTATTACTTATTGATTGTCCAAACTTTGGCTTTGGCTTTTGGGGCACTTCCTCTTTATTTATTGGCTAAAAAAATTTTGGGCCGGCGCGATCTGTCTTTAATTGTACCCGCCGGCTATCTTTTGTATCCATCGCTGCACTCGGTTAATTTTTTTGATTTTCATCCGATTGCTTTTTTGATTCCGGCCTTGCTCGCGGCTTTTTATTTTTTTTATGAAAAGAAATGGCTTTGGTTCTGGATCTTCATGATTCTGGCCGCGAGCGCCCAGGAAGACGCCGTTTTGACAGTAATGTTTGCCGGCTTATTTTTAGCCGTAATCCACCCGACTGAAATCAAAGCAAGAAAAATGGGACTCCTGGCCGCCCTTGCGGCTCTTATTTATTTTATTGTTTCAATAAAAATTGTTATGCCTTATTTCGGCGGCGGACTTTTGCGAATTGACAGATATGCCGCGCTTGGCGGCAGCGCCGGTGAAATCTCGCGCAATTTGATTGTTAATCCCTTGCTTTTTTTAAAAACGGCGTTCAGCGCGCCGAAATTAAAATATCTTTTCTGGATATTTCTGCCAGCGGCGTTCCTACCGCTCGCTTATCCGGCATCAATTCTGCTTTTAATTCCGGGACTTGCGGAAAATCTGCTTACATCTTTTAAAAATCAATTCTCGGGGTTTTATCAGTATGACTCAATGCTTATTGCCGGAATATTTATCGCCGGCATTTATGGTTTGAAAGGGCTTTTAAACCGCTTTCCCAACAAAATTTTGCGGTTTAAAAGAGTTTTGCTTATGGCAATTCTTGCCGGATTTTTGTTCCGTTCTCCGATCAGTCCTTTTTCATTTCCGGCAGGGCTTTTCAAGTCAAATGAGCATCAGTTAACGCTTCGCCGGATTGTAAAAAATATTCCATCAGGCGTTAGCGTGGCCGCTCAAACCAATATCCTCCCTCATTTGTCGGATAGGGAAAAAATTTATATGGCCGGTTCCGAACCTTTTATGACCGATATCGTCGTGATTGACGGCGCGGACTTCTTTGGATTTAAAGATCCTCAACATTTCAGCGATTATGCCGATTCTTACGCCTATTCCGGAAAATACGATATTGAAATAATTAAAGAAAGATATATCGTTTTTACGAAAAAAAACGAAGCAGCAGCACCTTCCAAAAACTTTCAATGATAATTCCAAGATCTATTTTTGATTTGCCTATTTTTCTTTCAGTAAAAGTAATCGGAATTTCGCAGATTTTATATCCTTTTTGACGCGCTCGGTAAGTGGTTTCAATCTGAAAATTGTACCCGACCGAGCTTAGCAAATCCAAATCAAGGTTTTGCAAAACATGCCTTTTGAAGCATTTAAATCCGCCGGTTAGATCGCAATAAGGCAGATTTAATATCATCCTCGCATAAACATTCCCAAAGCGGCTCAAAAGCCGGCGGCCAATCCCCCAGTTTTCAATTTTTCCTCCGGGAACATAACGTGAGCCCAAAACCAAATCGCAATCTCGGGCTTTTGCCAGCATCCGCAAAATATCTTTCGGGTCATGCGAAAGATCGGCATCCATTTGGATAATAAATTCCGGACAGCCCCAATCGTCAAACGCGCCGGATAATATTTTCTTGAAAGCGTGGACGTAAGCCGTGCCTAGACCGAATTTCTCGGTGCGATGAAGAACCCGAAGCGGATAGTTCTCGGCAAGTTTTTCTGCAATCCGGCCGGTGCCGTCGGGAGAATTATCGTCCACAACTATTATTTTAAAATCAGGAATGCCGGCGCCGGCTATTTTTTTTACAAGCGTTTCCAGATTGCCGCGTTCGTTATAAGTAGGGATTATTATAAACACAGGCGCCATACATTTATGATATAAGCATTCACAATAATTGGCCAACTCGTATTTTTTATTTTTAATAGAGATATTGATGCTATCTTCTAATTCTTATATACTTATCATTATGAAAGGCTATGTGATAAATATAGAAAAAGCCTCGCTTGAAAATGAAAATTTCAGGAAGGTTTTATATACCGCCAAAAACAGCCAGCTTGTCGTTATGAGCTTAAAGCCGAACGAAGACATCGGCGAGGAAGTTCACCAATTAGACCAGTTTATAAGATGCGAATCGGGAAGCGGCAAAGCGATTCTTAATGGCGTTGAACATATCATCAGCGATGGTTTTGCGATTGTCGTCCCGGCCGGCGCGAAACATAACATTATCAATACATCATCGGATAAACCGCTTAAACTTTACACTATTTATTCTCCTCCCAATCATCACGACGGCGTAGTACACCAGAGCAAAAATCAGGCCATTACCGATGACGAGTATTTTGACGGAATAACGACGGAATAAATATAATATATGACTGAAAAAATTTCAAAACAATCGGAACAATTCTTGCCGGAAAAACTGGAATTTTATCTTGGCGAAGAATTTTTAAAAAACGGGGGAAAAGTTCTAAAATGGTATCTTGACGGAAGGCCGGCGGTCTGGAAATGCGGCGTGGGGAAAAACGGCGAAATTATTGATCCGAAAGAAGCGGAAAATCAGGGCTTCATCATTTGGATGATAAAACCGGCAACTGGATGAGCGGCAATCCTGATGAAGAATTGATAAAAGAAATCAAGAGATGGCGGAGCGATTGGATGGATGTAACTAAATAAATATTTAAACAACTATTAAAAATTCCCATACAAACCAAGTGGTTTGTATGGGAATTTTAAAACATTTACTTAACCCGATATTCCGGCATGACTCCCCCTTTTATAAAGGAAAGGTCCACATCCTCCATAACGGCCCACCGCATCTGGCGTTCAAACTTCGTGCCGAGCTTGTTTATTTCTCTTTTTTGCACATCGGGATCATCCGATACCTCCCAACGAGCTCCGGTTACCGGAAGGATTGGCGCGATGCATGGACCACCGAAGTGCTTTATAAGCCGGATGAGCGGTAAAATTTCTTCCACGCCGGCGGCGTGGTAAAAAACTTCGCCTTTTTCAAGAGACCAGCCGCGAACATAGTTTGCAAGTCGATCATCCTTGAGAGGTTTTGCCGCGCGGAGATCAAAACCATTGACCGTCATAAGCGATATGTTGTCCCATATAGCGCACGTATTCGCTATGCGGCCTTCAAGAATTGACGGGGCAAGTTCTGTAATGGCAAGCCCGGTAACCCGAGCTCCTCTTTCCAGAGCCTCAAGCATGGCGGTCATATTTTCAAAAGTGAGATAATCTTTTACCCCACTTGAAAGGATCATTGAAAATTCAAGACCGTATAACATCTGATCCGCAACACCACGGTTAAGCATTCCGCAATATATGTCACCGTGGCTTATCTCAGTGACATAAATCTTGTTCTTGTTGATTAGCTGATCGATTTTTTTAAGCAACGCTTCCCGAGTTAGGCCACAATCCGTGTCGCCGTAACGATTGTCCGCCGACACAAGAATATCAATCCGCGAAAAGACCTGCCGGCCGCCAATTATTAATTTACCGGCGAGGTCAATAGTCTCCACAATCTGTTGCACAGATTTCTCCACGAGTTCCGCTTTTGGCGAGAAAACTCGTAAAATTAAACCAAGACGCTTCTGATCAAGCAGTGTCATATTACTTACCTCCAATTGGTAGGCCAATCAACGCACGGGTAATTCCGCGATATCAAGGCATACTTATAAAAGAGCACTATTTCGTAGATATTCTAAATAAAATAAACTTATTTGTCAATGGCATAGCTATAATTTTTATGAGTCAGAAATTGTTGAAGTCTCAAAAAAAAACCATTTTCGTAGATTTTAAAGTATTCCATCTATTCTTTGTTTTTCTATAAGTAGAAAACCCATAAAACATCGCTGAAGCCGAAATTACTCTCAATAAAATGAAAATTAGCTTTTCAATAAAATTTAACTTTAAAAAAAACTCAAAAAACCTGAATCTAGTTAAACCGAAAACAGCATAATCTATCAAGCTTATTCTCCTTTGCTGTTCTTTCCAAAGGGACGAAAAATTATATCTAATACTCGCTAAAGCTCTGCCCAGTCTAATTTTGTATCTTATAAAATCTTTTATATTGTCAGGAAGGTGATAATAGACTTTAGCCTTTTCGTCTATATCAATCGCATGATAATCAACAATAAGATTAAAATACATATCATCATGCACAGATTCTTTTGGAATATAAGAAAGCGCGTCGCTGCGAACGCAATATAATCTACCAGATATATACTTATATCTCTTATGTTTTGCTAGGTGGAGCTTAGTTTTACAATAAATAGAATTAACTACTATTATCTGGGAACGGCTCATTTTTTATTTTATCAACAAGCGCGCAGATGTTATCCTCCTCATTATGCGCGACGATACAAAACACCGCCTTGTTTTTACCTAATTTGCTTTTATAAAAACTACTATGGGTTGATGCAACTCTATCTATACCGCAAAGTTCTGCTATATTTTGACGAGCCTTTCTACCCAGAGAAAGAGCTCTGTCACGATCTATTTTCTCTAAATCTTGGATGAGAGCATTTTTATTGCTTAAATCATAAAGAACCCCCGAGACACTATGCTGGACCAAATCTCCCATGCCTGAGATCTGCTCTGGCACAATAGGACACAACCCGCTAGCCATCGCCTCTATAAGAGAATTAGACATTCCTTCGTCTCGACTAGCCATAACAAAACAATCAGCCGCCCTAAGATAATTGGCCATCTCTTTATTCTCTACTCTATCTACCCAAAAGATATTTTTTGATTGCTTTTTCAATCTTTCAACCAACTCTGCGGTTTTAGTATGACTTACATAACCAACCATAAACAGTTTAATTTTTTCCTTTCTCCGTTCCAGTGTCTCAAACATTTCAACAATCTTATCAATATTTTTTTGAGGAGAAAACCTCCCAGAAAATATAAACAATATATCATCCTCGGAAACATTAAAACGATTTTTTAAAAACAATCTATCTTCAGCCCGGCGAGCTCGAAACTGATCTAAATCAATTGCATTTGGACAAAAAAATAGCTGCTTTTTCAAAAAACCAAACTCCAAAACCTGTTTCTGTATATTTTTAGAGACACAATGGATAGATAAATATTTCTTCGCGCTACTAGTAAGTAAAAATTCTTTACAGGGCTCTAAAACAGATAATGCTTTTGTATATATAATTTTTAAAATAACAGGCTTTTTTAAAGAAAGAATTTTTCCTATCAAATCGGGGAATTGGAAAAATATATGACTGTTTAAATAAATCAAATCAATCTCACTGCTATGATCAATTAATCTCTGCACTAATTTTTCTGCCATTGCTCTTTTCCAGTTACTGGAATCAGTGATTGGAGTATTTTTAGAAAAACCAACCCGAACCGTATCTTCGGATATTTCATCTTCCCCCGCAACTAAATTACCAACTTCATCAATTAAAGAGGTAATGAGAAAATGATTAACTTTACCTTCTTTCTTTAACCCAACCAGAAGACGTTCGAGCGATATCTCGGCCCCTCCAATAAACGGCTTGAACATTGGAGAAAGATAATAAATTGTTAGTTTTTTACTCTTGTTCATTAAAACGCTATTTTATGCAATAGCGTTTTCATATCATTAAAATTAGTTCCTGTCAAGAAAAAGTCAGATTTTGTGCGCAGGGAGGGATTCGAACCCCCGTAGCCCGTCAGGGCGCGCGGTTTACAGCCGCGTGCAATTGACCACTCTGCCAC
>JBBTTU010000013.1:0-6007 GCA_038064075.1 Patescibacteria group bacterium | reverse complement strand
ATCGGGAAGCAAAGAGCTATCAAAAAATTTTAGCCGATATTAAATGAATCCGACCACTAAAATTGAAATAACGACCGGCACGATTATTCGCGCAATTCTTTTAATTCTGGCGCTTGTTTTTCTTTATTTGATCCGAAATATCGTAGCCATTGTTCTTTTTTCGGTTGTTATCGCTTCGGCCGTTGAACCGGCGGCGCGCTGGTTTATGCGTTATCGTTTCCCTCGCACCCTCGGAGTCATTTTTGTTTATATTATCGCTTTTGTTCTTCTGGCGGCGGCGTTTTCTATGGTTGTTCCTCCGATTTTCGCCGAGTTGTCAACAGTATCGTCGGAAGCGCTGCTCAAAGATGCCTCCGGCGTTCTTTTCAGTTTTATACCAGAATTTCCAGTGTCAATATCTAATGTTATTGAAATTATGATTGAAGATTTGAGATTTACTTTAGGCCAGTTGGCTGGAGGTTTTTTTCAGGCAACTGCTTCCATTTTCGGCGGAGCCATGTCGCTTATCTTAATTATTGTAATCTCCTTTTATCTTTCGGTTCAGGAAAAAGGCATTGAAAGTTTTTTGCGCATTGTGGCTCCGCAGGAACACGAAAAATATATTTTGGATTTATGGTCGCGGTCCCGCCAGAAGATAGGCTGGTGGCTGCAATCCCAGATTCTTTTGGGCGTTTTGATCGGGGTGATGGTTTATTTGGGATTGACCATACTGCAAGTTAAATTTGCCCTTTCACTTGCCATTTTAGCCGCGGTTTTTGAGTTAATTCCGGTTTTCGGCCCTATTTTGGCCGCGATTCCGGCAGTTGCCATTGCTTTTTTGCAAAGTCCGGGGCTGGGTCTGGCAGTTGTTATTTTTTACATCATTGTTCAGCAATTTGAGAACCATTTGATCGTGCCGGTAGTTTATAAAAAAGCGGTCGGAGTCTCGCCAATTTTGGTGGTGATTGCTTTGATTGTCGGCGGTCAGCTTGGCGGGTTCTTCGGACTCTTGCTGGCCGTACCGATTGCCGCCGTCATTGTGGAATTTTTAAATGATGTTGCCAATAAAAAACATTTCCGCCAGCCATAAAACAGAGTTTTATATCACCACGACTCTTCCTTATGCCAATTCGCGGCCGCATCTTGGTCATGCTTTGGAGTTTGTTGTCTCTGACGCCATTGCCCGCTGGCAGAGGCTTTTGGGTAAAGAAGTTTATTTTCTTTCGGGAACCGACGAACACGGCGCCAAAATCGCTCGGGCGGCCCAAGCCAGTGGCAAAAAAATAAAGGAATTTGTTGATGAAAACGCGCTTTTATTCAAAAAATTAATTGAAATTCTTGATATTTCAACCGATGATTTTATCCGCACTTCGGACCAGAAGCGCCATTTCCCCGGAGCGCAGGTATTGTGGAGAAAATTTGAAAGTTCAGGCGACATTTATAAAAAAAATTACGAAGGTTTTTATTGCGTCGGCCACGAGGCTTTCGTCACCCAAAAAGATTTGATTAATGGAAAATGCGCCGATCACGGACAAGCGCCGGAAGTCATTGAAGAGGAAAATTATTTTTTCCGGCTGTCCAAATATACTGATTTAATCCGCCGGGCAATAGCTTCGGACGATTTTAAGATTTATCCCCAAACCCGAAAAAATGAGATACTTTCTTTTTTGGATCAAGGATTGCAGGATTTGAGCTTTTCCCGTCCAGTCAAAGACATGGCGTGGGGCATTCCGGTTCCGGGAGACGCGACCCAGACAATGTATGTCTGGGCAGACGCTCTTTCAAATTACATTACTGCTCTTGGTTTTGGTTCCGCAGATCTGACCAGATTCAAAAAATTTTGGCCGGCGGATCTGCAAATTTGCGGCAAGGATAATTTGAGATTTCACGCGGCTATTTGGCCGGGAATGCTTTTGTCGGCCGGATTGGCGCTGCCGAAAGCTTTGCTGGTTCACGGTTTCATTACTTCCGGCGGCCAAAAAATGTCAAAAACTCTCGGCAATGTCGCCGATCCGTTAAATCTGACCGACCGTTGCGGCGCCGACGCTCTGCGTTACTATTTGCTTTCCGAGATTTCGGTTTTTGAGGACAGCGATTTTAGCCAAGATCGATTTGACGAAGTTTACAACAGCCGTTTGGCCAACGGCCTCGGCAATTTTATAAGCCGGGTCGCGCAAATGGCTGCAAATTATTTTCCAGAAGGCTTTGCCAAGCCTTTGCCGCAATCGCTGGCTGAAGTTCCGATGGAGAAGCAAACTACTTTGCAATTTTTCATAGACAGCTTAGTTTGGCCAAATTACAAAGAGGCAATGGCAAAATACGAATTGAAATCTGCCATTGACGGCGTTTGGCGGCTTTTGCATATGCTTGACAGCTATATTCAGACTTACGAACCGTTTAAGCTTATTAAAACCGATCCTGAAAAAACCAAAGCGGTTTTATGGAATTTGATTTACGGCGCGCTCTCGGCGGCTTGGATGATCAAACCTTTTATGCCCGGAACTTCCGAGAAAATTTTTAAAATTTTTGGTCTTGATCCGTCATCCCAAAAAGAATGGCTGAACATTAAAGTTAAACCGGCTAAGCCCCTTTTCCCAAGAAAAGATTAATTATGTATTTTAAAAACTGCCAAATGTGCGCGCACATTACTTATGCTTTTTGACGCCCATGCTCATTTGCAATTCAAAGTTTTTGAAAAAGATCGCGATGCGGTAATCAGGCGGACTCTGGATGCCGGCGCCGGCTGCATTAATGTCGGCACTCAAAAAGACACTTCCAAAGCCGCCGTGAAGCTCGCTCAAAAATACGTCGGCCTTTGGGCTGCGGTTGGACTGCACCCCATTCATACCGAGGAATCGTATTACGATGAACAGGAAGTCGCTGGCGGCACTGGCTTTAAATCGCGTCAGGAAATTTTTGATCCGGCTTTTTACGAAAAATTGGCTAAAGATCCGAAAGTGGTCGCCATCGGCGAGTGCGGATTGGACTATGCCGTTTTTGTTCGCGAGCGAAGCTCGCCAGCAGAAATAAAAAAACGAAAGGAAAAGCAAAAAGCGGCTTTTATCCGGCAAATAGAACTGGCGCAGAAAATAAAAAAGCCGCTCGTGATTCATTGCCGCGAGGCTTATGATGAAGTTTTGGAAATTTTGCGCGATTATCCGGGCGTCCTCGGTAATATGCATTTTTTCGCCGGCGATTGGCAAACCGCCAAAAAATTTCTGGATTTGGGATTTTATTTGTCTTTTACCGGCGTGATTACTTTTGCGCGGCAATACGACGAGGTTCTTGAAAAAATGCCGCTGGACCGGCTGATGATTGAAACCGACGCGCCTTATGTGGCGCCAATTCCATATCGCGGCAAAAGGAACGAGCCGATTTATGCGGCTGAAGTTGCCCGGCGCGTCGCGCAAATTCGCGGTCTTTCTTTTGAAGATGTCTGCGATTTAACTTTTCAAAACGCAAAACGGATTTTTAGTTTGAAATTTTAATTAAATAGTTTTTTGTAAAACGGACGATTTGGAACACTGTCCGGTTTATTGTTTTATGCCAATTTTTATATTAAAATTTACCATAATATGGAATACAATTTTAAAGCTATAGAAAAAAAATGGATTGCAAATTGGCTCAAAAATAAAATTTACGAGCCGGATTTGGACGCCCCCCGCCATGGGCGGGGTAAATCTAAAAAGCCTTTTTATAATCTGATGATGTTTCCTTATCCTTCGGCCGAAGGTTTGCATGTCGGCAATATGTATGCTTTCACCGGCGCCGACATTTACGGCCGCAAAAAAAGAATGGAAGGTTTTGATGTCTTTGAGCCGATTGGCCTGGACGGTTTTGGAATTCATTCCGAAAATTACGCCCTCAAAATCAACAAGCATCCGAAGAAACTGGCTAAAGAAACCGAAAAAAGATTTTACGGCCAGTTAAATTTGATCGGCAATGGTTTTGCCTGGAATGAAAAACTGGAAACTTACAATCCCGAATATTACAAATGGACCCAATGGATTTTTGTCCAGATGTTTAAGAAAGGATTGGCGGCGCGAAAGAAAGCCGCGGTTAACTGGTGTCCGCAGTGCCAAACCGTGCTGGCCGACGAACAGGTTGCAGGAGGCGAGTGCGAGCGCTGCTCTTCTAAAGTCATCAAAAAAGAACTTGAGCAATGGTTTTTTAAGATTACTGATTACGCCCAGCGCCTGCTCGATGATTTAGAAAAGATAGATTGGTCTGGACGCGTAAAAATTGCTCAAAAAAATTGGATCGGCCGAAGCGAAGGCGCAATTATTAAATTCCAAATTCCAAATTCCAAATTCCAAATTGAAGTATTTACGACGCGGCCGGATACTCTTTTTGGAGCGACTTACTGCGTGCTGGCGCCCGAACACTCTTTGATTAAGAATTTAGAATCCAGAATTTTGAATTTAGAAGAGATTAAAAAATACATTAAAAATGCTAAAGAAAAAACAGATGAGGAACGAATTGTCGGCGGCAAGGACAAAACCGGAGTGGAATTAAAAGGCATCAAAGCAATTAATCCCGCGACTAAAGAAGAAATTCCGGTCTGGATTGCCGACTATGTTTTAGCCGGTTACGGCACAGGCGCGATTATGGCGGTGCCGGCGCATGATGAGCGGGATATGGAATTTGCGAAAAAATTCAATTTGGCCGTAAGCGACGCGCCGCTTGCCGACAGGAAAGAAATCATAAAAAAAGTCGGAGGAAAGAAAATCGTAAATTACCATCTCCGGGATTGGCTCATCTCGCGCCAGCGCTATTGGGGGCCTCCGATTCCGATGATTTTTTGTGAAAAATGCGGCTGGCAGCCGGTGCCTGAAAAAGATTTGCCGGTTTTATTGCCGAATGTCAAAGATTTTCGCCCGACCGGCAGCGGCAAATCCCCTTTGGCAACGATTGAAAAATTTATAAAAACAAAGTGTCCGAAATGTAAAGGCGAGGCCAGAAGAGAAACCGACGTTTCAGACACTTTTTTGGATTCGGCCTGGTATTTTTTCAGATATGTAGATCATAAAAACCAAAAAGAAATTTTCAGTTCCAAGCGCGCAGAGCGCTGGCTGCCGGTTGATATGTATATCGGCGGAGCCGAACACGCGGTGCTTCATTTGCTTTACGCCAGATTCTTGACCAAAGTGTTTTACGATTGGGGTTTGATTGATTTTAACGAACCTTTCAAAAAATTCCGGGCTCACGGGCTTTTAATCAAAGATGGAGCAAAAATGTCAAAATCCCGAGGCAATGTCGTCAATCCCGACCAGTACATCCAAAAATTCGGAGCCGATGTCTTAAGAATGTATTTGATGTTCCTCGGTCCTTTTGAACAGGGAGGCGATTTTCGCGATGAAAGTATTGCCGGAATTGACAGATTTTTAAACCGAATCTGGAAATTTGGCGGAAAAATCAAAATCACCCCGAACAATCCCGCCTCGGCGGGATTAACGGGGCAGACAAATCAAAATGCAAAATTAGAAAAACTTTTAAATAAATCAATTAAAAAAATCGGCGAGGATATTGAACAGTTGCGTTATAACACCGCCATTTCACAACTGATGATTTTATTGAATGAAATGGAAAAAAGCGAAGCAGTTCCTAAAAATATTTTTGAATCGTTTTTGAAAATTCTCGCGCCGTTCGCGTCCCATCTGGCCGAAGAGCTCTGGGAAAAACTGGGGCATAAAACTTCGGTTCATCTGGAAAAATGGCCGGAGTATGATTCGGAAAAGACCAGAGAAAAAACCTTTGAATTGGTCATTCAGATAAACGGCAAAGTGCGGGCAAAGATGGAGGCGCCAGCCGAAGCGGGCGAAGTCGAGCTTCAAGAGCTGGCGCTCAACCATCCTCTGATAAAAGAAAAACTGGCCGGCCAGCCGCCTAAAAAAATAATTGTCGTCCTTGGCCGGCTGGTTAATATTGTTATTCAAACTTGATTATTTTGCTGACAAATAAATTTATAAAAATGGCTTTAAATAAAGCCGTTGTTTAGTTATCCACAGTTTTGCAGGAAATTCTTTGA
>JBBTTU010000012.1:0-3390 GCA_038064075.1 Patescibacteria group bacterium | reverse complement strand
CAGAGCGCCTCGTTTACACCGAGGAGGCGGTAGGTTCAAATCCTACATCGCCCACTAAAACCATACTTCGCGGTTTTTCGGAAGCCATAAATTTTGACCCGGCGAGCGGGCAAAAAGGAAGGGGGTTGGGGGAAGGAATTTTTTCCCGCGGGCCAGAAAATTTTTTTGGAAATTATTTTTCTGGCAGTGTTAGGATTTCGGTGTTGTTGCACAAAATCACGAGGAAATGATAAGGTTGTAAATAATGAAATTTCAAGGACCAAAATCACACATTCATTCAATTGCCCGCGGTCTCCTTGTGCACGGAAAGAAAATTATATTGTGCCGAGTCAGAAACGCAGGATACTTTTTTCTTCCCGGAGGCCATATCGAGGACGGAGAATCGGCACGAGAGGCGCTTTTACGAGAACTACGTGAAGAAATAGGTATTAGTGATTATAAAATCACTTCTTTTGTTGGTGTCTGCGAAAATATTTTTTCACTTGAAGATAGTATTTCCCAGCATGAGATAAATATTATATTTAAAGTTGATGTTCCGCAGGAAGTACAAGTGGATACTAAAGAAGATCACATTGAATTTGTGAGTGTTGCTGTAGATGATTTGAAAGATTATAAGATTTTGCCTACTGCTCTTAAAAACGGACTTCTAGAATGGCTGAAAGATGGAAAACCGTTTTTGAAAGAAATTTAGATACGCTATGTTTATTTGCCAATAAAAGGTACCCTTTTCTTTTTGCGGTGCGGTTATTCATTGCAAAAATAGATATTTTTATTATTATTGAAAATATCGTTTAAAAAGAACAACGCCGCGGTAGCTCAGTGGTGGAGCGCTTGCCTGAAGAGCAAGGCGTCGGGGGTTCGATTCCCTCCCGCGGCATATACACAAAATTGCTCCGGATTTATTCCGGAGCAATTTTGTGTATATGTAAATATAAAAGCGAGCAAACTATGTTAAAATAGTAAAAGGTCGTAAAATTAATTTTTCTAACCTATATTTTATGGACAGAAAACATTTCAAGTGTTTTTTATGGAAAGTTCTGTGGGGATTGGGCTTTTTGTCTCTTGTCGCCGCATGGCTCTCGTTAAAATCAAGCGCGGTTTTCGGATTTGATGCGGCGATTTGGTTTTGGAACGCATTGATATTCGCGGCGCTGTCAATTTCAATTAAACTTGATTGCCACGCCTGCGATGTCTGCGGAATAAGTCCGCGAGTTTGACAAAATAGATTTCAACGCAAAGTGTTGCAAAGCTATTGAACCATTACAATGTTTGGATAATTTAAAAAGTTTATTTTGCAGTGTATAATTGGAATCATGGTTCACAAACGCGAAAAACTTACAAAAAAGGAATATGCCGCGCAAAACGCGTTCATGGTGAAGTTAAATGTCAAAAAGCGCAAGACCGAGAAATTGGTCATCGTGGCTTTCATCGGCCTCGTCGGTTCCGGCAAGAGTTCGGTGGCGCAAGAACTTGCCAAACACATCGGCGCGACCGTCATTGAAGGCGATACTATTCGTATTGAACTTCGCAAGCAAAGCGAACGTTACGAACGGGTTCGCGCCATTGCTGAAAATACGGCTCTCGAAGTTGTGAAGCAGGGCGGCAACGTTATTTTAGACAGTGACTTCGTGGACGAAAAAAAACGGGCGAGCTTGCGCGAGAAGGCGCGCAAAGCCGGCGTGCGCATCATTTTTATTCGCACTTACTGCGATTTTGATGTTATGGTTGGCCGTATTATAACAGCGATTTATCACAATCGCGTTGATGATTTCTTCAGCGGCGCATCATCAAAATGGCAAGGAAGCGAACAGTCAAAAGGCGCGGCAATAAAAATCCGCGAAATGTGGCGGCGTACGCCTTACCACTACCGTTGGATCAATAAGGACGGCGGCCGGTGGGAACTCAAAAAGTTTCCATTCGTCATCTTCGCCGAGATTGATGCCACCGATTCCGAATCATGGAAACGGGAAGTAGGGAAGTGTGCTAGACAACTTTTCTAAAATTTTTTATGTCATCGGCAAGAGTGCCGCTGAAAAATGTCTAAGCTCTTTTCGGCGAATTTTTTATTATCAGTCGCGATAAAGCCGCCCATATTGGCAAGGCCGTCTTTTTTCGCGCTCATAAATACGATGTCCGCGTTCTTAAGCGATTTTCTGACAATCGCCGAAATTGTCATCGCGGACGCGCTTTTTTCGCGAGTATCTGGATCGGCTCAATGATTTTTATTTTAAAAGGCTCCATATTTTTTTAATAACGCCGTTTAATGCATTTATAATAAGCGGCACAATGAAAGATTACAAACGGCAAACGGGCGAGGCGAGTTGACAAATTAACTGTTTAAAAGTATTATCTTTAAAGAATTTTTAACCGGTCTTTTAAAGGTAAATAAAGGTAAAGGAGGATATAATGAAAATAAAGTGGTTTTATTGGTCAGTTTGTTATGCGCTGATAGCATTTTTGGATTTCAGCGCCGGTGTTTTTTTTGTTTTTTCTAATAATTTGGTTGATAAAATTATTTTTCCATTAGATTATCAATATCAACCCGGGATTATAAGTTATATGATCGGGGGAATAATTGCTATCGCGCCGGACTTTGATATTTTATATATGTATATCAAAGAAGGCAGAATATATGCCAATCATCATCAATTTCTGACGCACAGACCCACCATAATACTTCCGCTTGCTTGGGTGTTTGGTTTATTGATCGGAGGACATTTTTGGGCTATAACAGCGCTATGCTGCCTTGCATGGCATTATCAACATGACAATGAAATAGATTGGTTTTGGCCTGTATCTCAAAAATACTATTCGCCTGAAAAATCTCTAACCGAAGAACAAAAATTCGAAAAATGGCTTGCGGAAAATTGGCTTGTTCCAAACCCGAGAGCCGTTGTCGAGATTTTTACCGGCTGTCTTTTTTTAATGATTGTTGCCGTTGGTATTGGCCATTGGAGAGTCGGAGCGGCCTTTGTGATAGCGATTTGGCTTGGAGCTATTTTGCTTTGGAGCCAGCCTGAAAAGTAGAATAAGGAGGTGAATAAAAGAATAAAATGTGATATGTTAGCCCCGTGCCTTCCAAAGGCACGGGGATTTATTTTTTAAATTATCATCAATCCTCCCTGAAAACTTCAGGATTAATTTTGATGATTTTGTCGTCTCTATCGCGAATCTCGCCGCGGCCGTCGGTGTTGGAGGTGCTGACGTAAAGAAATCCGTCCGGTCCGATTTGAATCGCCCGCAGCCGGCCGAACGCGCCGCGAAAATGAGAAACAAGAGCCGTAATTTTGCCGTTAGCCGCTATTTTGGTTTCATAGATTGATTCGCCGCGAAGACCGGTGAAAAATATTGAGCCATTCCAAAATACTGCCCCGGCCGGAGCCCAGGTTT
>JBBTTU010000011.1:0-5241 GCA_038064075.1 Patescibacteria group bacterium | reverse complement strand
TAGCGGCTTGATTTAAGGATTTTACGAACTCACGAGCCGGTTCGAGCCAAGACAATCCTTTTTGTTCAAAATCTCTGATTTTCTCCTCAAGCTCGACCTTTTGGGTTATCAGTATGCGCCCTGTTATCCTGCCGCAGTTTTTCCCAAAAGCAAATTTGGGCAACATGTCGCAGCAAATTGACCAAATGCAACTCCAGAAGGACAAGAGTTGATCACCAAATACGGCATTATGTCGAGCCCGGGGATTATTATCAATGGAGAACTTTTCGCGATGGGCGGAACAACTGAAAAGGAACTGCGAGACAAATTTGAGGAATTGAGAAAATAAAAGCATTATTTTAACTTTTGGAAGGAATTTACAAAATCAAGAAAAAGCAAGGGTTTGAAATCTAAACCCATCCACCGCCCTATTCTGTAGCCCCGTCCGCCCGAAAAAATCTGCGCCGTCCGTCCAGCAGGCGGGCAAAAAGAAAAGGGGGTGTGGGAGAAATGAATTTTTGCCCGCCTGCCTGCCGCGCTTCGCGCGGCATAGGGTGGGAAGCGGCTTTCCTTGCGTCAGCAAGGAAACAAAGCCCGCAAAAAGTTTTTACCTTATTTGAAAAAAATTTGTGCGTGCCCTTAAAAAAGATACACCTTAAATATACCCTAAAAATAGCCGGCGCTTTCGTTAAAGCACCGGCTATGTTTTCATCTCAAATTGAGCACCAGAGCAGTGGCTTCGGGCCAGCCCGTGATATGAGAAAGAGAGCGTTCAGTTTCATCGCGCCATTTTAAAATACCTTCTATGCCATTTCTGACATAAAAATATATTATTTTTTCTATCAGTTTGAGGCGGTTTTTGGGGTTTGTTTCCGCTGATGACAGCAATCCATCGGTGCCCAGTAAAATGAATCGCGGTTCAGATGACCAGTTTATTTTTTCAACTTTCCAGCATTCTTTGAGCGCCGGATCTCCATTAAGAATGGCATATCCTCCGTTACCGATATTTTTGTTGGAGCATCGAATCCGCTTAGCTTTGTATTCCGGCAAATACATATCCCAGGCAAGACCTTTGTTTCCGCCGGCTTTTTCAAGATAATTGGTATACGCCTTATTATCTTGATCTTCAATATCAAAAGCTGATTGGTCAAAACCGGTCAAAAAAGACACTCCGTTATTATCCTGATAAATGATAAAGCAGTCTCCGGCTATTACAAAGGTAATGCCGTTTTTTTCAATTTGGCAGGCGGCAAAGACCGCTCCGCCAACATCGTCTTTAACAGGGTCTTTTCCCATTTTTTGGTGGGAAAAACCTATTTTCCTGTTAATGCTCTGTAAAAGATTTTCAATGCGGTACGAGCAAACCGCAAAGTTTCCAATTGAACAGAATTTATTTACCGCCATCTGTCCTCCGGTCATTCTTCCCGGGTAAATGAGCGGAGGATTGCCGGGGCTGTAAGCTTCAGAGACTCCATCGGCGACTCCAAAAATTCCCGTTCGCGCGTTGATGAAAAATCCGTCTTCAACGCGCGCTTTTTGGTCAAAAGGCATCCTGTAAAACGACGATACAGAAATAAGTTTCATTCAACCCTCCTTCTTTTTTAAAGATACGATTTCATCCGGACACCATTGTCCAGATTTCACTCAAACCCAATCATATTAGGCCATACCTAAAAGTCAAGAACGCTTTTCTTTTTCAGAAGGTTTAAATAAATAAAAAATTGCGCCGGCAACCGCCGTTCCGATGATCGCGCCGCCGATGATATCAGACGGATAATGCGCTCCGGCAATAATACGGCTGATGTTCATCAGAATCGCGGCAATGAAAAATCCGATGCCCCACTTTTTATTGCAAAAATAAATGGCGGTCGCCATTGCAAAGAAAAAAGCGCTGTGTCCGGAAGGAAACGACCAATTTTTGATGGAATAAAGCCAATCGCCATCGGCTGAAAGTTTATTAATTTGGAGCGCGAGAAACGGACGCGGACGATGATAAAAAAAACGGATCGCCTCCGTTACCCCAAAACGGGCGATTGCCGCTGAAGCAGCGGCAAACCAAAACAGGCGGAGTTTTTCGGGTTTGGCTTGTCTCGAAAAATACAGCAATAAAAAAAATACAAAAATAAGCGGATATTCAAAATACTCGGCCAAAAAGATTATGAGCGCGTCAAAAATGCGGGATTGTCCGGCTAAATTGTTCAAAATATGAAAAAGTTGAGCATCCAACGCCATAGTTTTTATTTTAGAAAATTATTTCGCTTGCGTAAAATTATTTTATCGCCGAACTTTCTTGGATTTGCCGCAATTTCAAATATTGATTCCATATTATTTTTCTAAAAGTAAATCGCTATACGAAACGGAAATCAGATTATCTTTTGGAATACTGAATAATTTAAGATAATTTTCACATTGTTCCAACAGCTTTTCTTTTCCAAAAGTACCGTCACTGTCAATTGCTTCAATTTCCATAAATGTCCCCAAATTCTTCACCGTATCAATATGAAATTTTACATTTTCAATAAAATAAATTTCTCGCTGTTTATCTACGATCACCACAACTCCAAGAGATTTGAGTAAAATTTCCTTCAGTGAAGAATTTGGATCGGACTTGAATAAAATGACATCGGATTGCTTCGGTCCTTCCTTATCTTCTCTTTCGTAAAACACCAAAAAATTCTCAATATTTCCTTCGCGCAATTTTAATCTTCCGCTGTTCACTTTGAAGTAAATATCAATTTGATGGTCTCTACCTTTGAAATCCGCGCTCCGCGATTTCAAAATTGAACGGATTTTATCGTGGTCATTGCACTTTGCTTTAATTTCTATATTTAGATGCTTCATAGTTATTTTAATAACTCATTAGTTCGTCAGTTTTTTAAACGATTTAAGTATAAATCGTTCTAGTAAATTTTTCAATGAAACTGGTATTGCTACTGTTTGGTTGGACGGCTTGAGAGTTGAAGAATGGCGTCGAAATTGTCGTCCTTCGCCGTTTTGTTCCGTTTCTCAAAGCCGCATGAGACGCATCGATGGAAAATGGCGTATTCTCCGTCCTTGAGCTCCATGCCCACGGGTTCCATGAGTCCCTGGCACACCGTTTGGCGATCGCCGGGATTCACGTCAACATGTTTGCTCCACAGACACTGCGGACAGTGATTGGTGTAGCCGCTCCCGCGTACAAAAAAAACACACCGTTCGCAGGTGAAGTTTTCTTTGGTACGCTGGAATTTTCTAGAAGTCATCATTGTTTTTTGCCTCCATTTTCAAATAAAGTGCGCGCGGGAGGATTCGAACCTCCGACCCCTTGCGTGTCGAGCAAGTACTCTAACCAACTGAGCTACGCGCGCATAACGCGTATAAATATAAATTTAAATTAAATTAAGCGCCAAATTCCTAATTTTCCAGTTCTTGAAGTTGCGATTCTTCTTCTTTCACAATTTTTTGCCACATTGAATAATTTCCGGTAGTAAGCGCTTCCCGTTTGGCTTTGTAATTTTCGCTGATTCTTTTAATCCACAAATTATCCTCGGTGAAAAGTTTAAGGACGCCTTTCAGACTCAAATTATTTGTCCGGGCAAATGCCGCAATCAATTCATTTTGGTCAATAAGAGGAAGATTTGATTTTAGAATAAGTTCTTTAATTTTTTGAAAGTTTTTTCCTTCTATTTGCAGCGGCATAGTGTTATTTTTTTGGTTTTTCAGTGGCAAATCCGGCAATCTTGCCGTTTAAAACAGTAAACATATCAATCGAGCCGTCGGAATTATAAGATTTTATCGCGATAATTTTTTTTATAACTCTTCCTTCCGTCATCGGCAAATCAATTTTTACCACTGAAACCTCCACTCGTTCGGTCCGCACGCCGTTCATTTCCATAAATTTTACAACTATATCTTTTCCCGTCGGAAAACCTAAGCCGCCGGATGTCTCTTTTCTTTCGTTGAGCAAAGTGAATGAGCCCTCTTTTTCATCAAAAAGTATGTTTTGTTCTTTTAACGTTTCTTCAACATCGCTGTCCAGAAATTCCATTTTGACGTCATGTCCGCCTTCTTTTGCACCAACTTCAAATTCCTTAAAAGTGAATTCTTTTACCGCTTTTCTTTTTTCTAATTGTTCAACTTTTGCCGGACTTTCTTTCTCTTGGGAGTACGCTTCGCGAACCATGTCGGGCGCGGCGGACAGCGCGGTTATCAAAAGCAAAACCCCGGCTACTTCTTTGGCTTTTCCGGAAAATTTTTCCAAAGCGCCTCGCTCGCTCGCGAGCGCTTGTTCCGGTTTTAATTCTTCCGTTCCCGCGACTTCCGAATTTTCTGTATTTTCTGTGTTTTGCCGTTCAAAATTAAATCCGGCTTTAAATGATTCCATGCTTTAAAGATAACTTTTTAATGTTTTTACGTCAATCCGGATTACGAGCAGCGGCTTGCATATTTTATTTTTATTCCTGTCTTATTTTTAGTTTCTGGACGCGGGTTTTGTCTATTTTGGGGAGACTGACAGCCAAAAGGCCGTTTTTTAAAGTAGCTTCGGAAGATTCAACATCAATTTCCTGCGGCAGTAAAATTGACCGCGAAAAAGACCCCCAATAAAGTTCCTGATAAAAGTAATCGTCTTTTAAAACCTCTTTGCTTTTCTCGCGCCGGCCGCGGATGGTAACCATATCCTGAGTGATCGCGACGTCCAGATCGTCGGGCCTGACTCCGGCCACAACCGACTGAATTATAATTTCGTCCGGAGTCTGATGAACGTCAATTAAAAGTTGACCCTCATCGTTTGCCTGGGGTAATGAACTTTTGCGCTCATCTTCTTCGCGGCGAATATCTAATTCTTTTTCATCATCGTCGCGGCCGACCGCCGGCAGAGAGCCGGTTAACCTTTCAAAAAATGACCGTCTGTCTTTTGGCATGGATTTTTAAAATTAATTATTAATTTGTAATTTTTTAATTTTCTCCATTGATAAAATTACTATAATCACGCCGAGCCAGACAACGCTGAAAACATATATTATATTTTCTGACCCTCCTTTCAGTATAAAAAAATTAAAAAGACCGTGCAATAAGGAAGCCAGCGTCAATCCTCCCAAAGCGTTGCGGCCCCGGTGATGGCGATGGAAAAAATCATAGCCAATGGACAGGCCGACCACCCCTGAAGCGACAATATGCAGCAAAGTGGCGCCGACAAAGCGGAGATTGATGGTTGCCAGGCCTCCCAGAATCTCTTTTTGGAAAATGCTTGACAGCATAAAAATGTGTTCTACCGCCGCGAAT
>JBBTTU010000010.1:384-3929 GCA_038064075.1 Patescibacteria group bacterium | reverse complement strand
CTTCGGCGTCGCGAACCGCTTTTTGAGCGTCTCGCGCGTCAAGCTGGGCGATCAGCGCGCCGGCTTTTAATTCCCAGCCGTTTTTTACGCCGACATAAACAATTTCGCCCGAAACCTTGGATTTAATGTCTATTTGATTGAAAACAGACGTTTGGCCGCTTCCGGCAATAGAAACAATCAACGCGCCTTTTTTAACTTCTGCCGGCACGTAGTGAACGGAGTCACTCGCGCTGAAAATTTTGGCGTAGCCCCAATAGCCGCCGGCAATAAAGGCAAGAGCCAGCGCGCTTGCGGCAATCTTGTGCTTTAAACCGAATTTTAGAATTTTTTTGATCATAGAGTATAAAATTATAACAAAATAAGCTTAAAAGTCAATTTTTGTTGGTAATGTGCGCGCACATTACTAAAGGGGTTTGACTTCGGTCAAACCCCTTTTTTATTTTTAATTTCACCGTGGCACTTTTTATATTTTTTAGAGCTGCCGTCGGAATAAACCGCTCCGCAGGGATAAAAATTTTGCGATTTACTTCTACAAACCAACGACATAAGTTTTTAAGAATGTTTCTATGGCGGCAATAGTTTCTTTTCTTAATTTAGGATTGCTTTCAGCTACCCATCTCGCAAAATTATATAACTCTTGATTGTCAACTTTGATCCATTTTTGGTTTTTGTATAAAAAATAAAAAAGTGTGGTCATCGCCACCCGTTTATTCCCATTTTTAAAAGGGTGATTTTTAATCATTAAATAAAAAAGCGTGGCTGCTTTCTCAAATATTCCTTTATAAAGATTCTTGCCGCTGAATTTTTGAAAAGGGGTCGCCAAACAGCTCTCAAGAATGTTTGGAAAACGAGAACCAAAATCAGGAATAGGCTCGCTCCATTCCATTATCCTCCGCGCCAAGCGATGCGTTACATATTCAACTTCGGTTATGGATAAATTCTTCATTCTTTTCCTAATAACTTTAAAGTTTGGCCGTATTCCCTGATTGTTTTGTCAACCGCTTTTTCTATTTCCCGTTTTTTACTTTCTGTTAAAACAGAACCCAGAATAGCCGGCAGATCTTTTTTTTCAATAACAAAATTACGGCCTATCTTTTTGGCTGGCATTCTGCCGGATTTTATTTTTTTGAATACAGCTACTCTGCTTATACCTAAAATTTCCGCGACCTCTTTTGTGGAAAAAAGATTTTTAATCATATATTACAAGCTTAATCTGTGTTAACCATAATGTCAATGATTAACATATGTTAACTTATTACATTCTTATACATTTATTAACTAGTCCGCGAGGATTAAAATCGTTGCCATTCTGATTTTTTTCCTTTTCTCAAATTTTCCGCCATCGCCAGTTCATCATAAATTCCATCAAGAAGCTGATGTTTTTTTGCTTCCTCTAAATTAACCCACGCGAATTGATCATTCTCTTCCGTTTGAAGCTTAATTTCTCCGGAAACATAATCCGCCATGCAAGAAATTACGAGTGACGGGCGGCCGTCGGAATGAACTGTCGCCAAACTGGTGACATATTCAATATTATCAATGTCAATTCCGACCTCTTCCTTTATTTCTCTTCTCAATGTCCGTTCCAGAACATTGTACCAATAATGTTCCGTGTCTTTAGGCAGTTTCAAATAGTCGTTGGTCTCCATTTTTCCGCCCGGCACCGTCCACATTCCGGGAAATCTTTTTTGTTCGGAGACCTTCTGGTAATCAAATACTTAGCTTGCCCTGAGCTTGTCGAAGGGTCTTTGACGATAATAGCCGTAATTGCCACTTCGTGAAGATATTGGTTATTCGTTTCCATAAAGCAGCCGCGATTTTACGGCGCTTGGCGGCTCGCTAAGAGATATGTTGTTTTTATTTATTAATATATATTAATATTAACACGGAAAAATAGTATAATCAAAAATTATATGCCGATGTAGCTCAATTGGCAGAGCAATCCCTTCGTAAGGGAAAGGTTGTCGGTTCGATTCCGACCATCGGCTCCAGAATTAAACTTTTTGCAAATTTGCCGTCCATTTCGGAGGGGGCGCAAAGCGCCACCCACCAATTCGTCGGTCAAAAATCGGAAAATCTAATTCTGGAGTATTTTTACGACTGCGCTCGAACTTACTTTAAAAAAGCGCATGGTAAATGCCGTATCAACGTTTATCTTAAGGCCATAACGCCAGACTGCGGGCAACCGCGGCCGCGGCGGAAACCAAGCCGTATCCGAATTGAAAATCTCTTCCCGCGCTTCCCAAATCTTGCGCGGTGTCATTCATTACTTTTCTTACTTCGTCATTGATGCGTTTGTTGTTGTTAGTGTCGTTAACTCCCGTCGCGATGACAAGCGCCGCCACGCCCGCGACATGAGGCGAAGCCATTGAAGTGCCGGAGCCGTATTTGTAGCAATTACCAAAAGCGTCGCAGACCGGCTGGGGATTGGAATAACTGGTATTGTCGTTCCAGGTTGAATACACGGACACGCCCGGCGCCGCGAGTTCCACTTCGGGGCCGGTGCTTGAAAAACTCGCGCGTTTATCGCCGGAGTCGGTAGCGCCAACCGCAATCACCGAAGCGAATTTTGCCGGATAAATAACATTTTTCCCTTTACCCGAGAGAGTTCCCGAATTTCCCGCGGCCGCGGCGATTACCACACCCTTCGCTTCGGCGTTATCGAACGCCTGTCTTACCGTGCTGCCCGGATCGCGGTCTCTTCCCAGCGATAGATTGATTACATCCATTTTGACTCCTTGCACGGTCAGAATGTCTCCCGTAAAAACATTTTCGATCTGCATTGTCGCGCCGGTTGACCATTCAACCGCGGCAATAATGTCGCTCCAGTAGCCCACGCCATTTTCATTGAGGACGCGGAGCGAATAAAGCTTGCACGCGGGCGCAACGCCTACAACGCCATAGAGCGGTTTGCCGCTCCCGTCTTTTACGCCGTTGTCATTGTCCTCCGCGCAGGCAGTACCGGCAACATGTGTTCCGTGCCCGTACACGTCCATTGGATCGTAGTCGTAATAATAAAAGTCGTAGCCGAGGTTCGCGGGATCAAAATTATCGTTTAGGTCGGGGTGGAGATAGTTGACACCGGAATCAATAATGCCGATTTTTACGCCGGTGCCTTTGTTCGCGGCGCCGGTCTCTGCTGAACCGGTGTGTACTGTGCCTGCGCCGATGCGCTTTACGCCCCATGAGTTATCAAGTTCGGCGTCAGCGGCGTAGACGGCGTCGTCGAGGTCGAGGGACGCGACATGCGGGTTATGAGACAACCCTTCAATCGCTCCGGCGGGGAGTAGAGCGGCTACGGCGTTCACAATGGAATAGCTGTATTTAATCTTGCCGCCGTGCGCGCGCACGAGCGCGTGTTCAGGAGGGCCGACCGGTTTATCAAACGCAATGAGCACGCGCGTCAAATTATCATTGTTTTGCCCTTGATCTTGCCCTTGGGCGACCGCAAGCGCCCCGGCGGGAATAGTAAAACTCGCCATGCCCGCAACGACAAAGAGGGCGACAAACGAAATAACAATTTTCCTCATAGAATTATCCTTCGT
>JBBTTU010000010.1:0-374 GCA_038064075.1 Patescibacteria group bacterium | reverse complement strand
TTATTTAATAGCTATCCCGCCTTTGTGCTTTTAATATATCAGATCATATACTCCGGTCAAATGTATGTTCAGTGAACATCTGTTGCCTCTCCCCGCATTTTTGCCGCCTCAAGGCGCTGGCTGGACAGACTCCAGAACCCATTTCGAAAAACCATTCGCAAATGGGAGGCTACTTCTAGCCTCGCCGCGAAAAGGGCGGTAAAATGGGGCATCTAGTCTTAACGAGAACGCTACATGAAGGCTCGAAACGGAGAAGACGGCAAAGAAAAAGAAAAAAAAGAAGAAGTTTTGATTTTAGGCGGAGGGTTTGGAGGGGTGACGGCGGCGATTGAGCTTGCGAGGCGCTTGCCGAAATCGCGCATTACTCTTGTTGA
>JBBTTU010000009.1:0-22306 GCA_038064075.1 Patescibacteria group bacterium | reverse complement strand
GCAGTCCTGAAAGTTTTTCAAGCACGGAATTGAAAACGCTTTTTGCGGTTTTGATCGGATCTTTATTTTGCGATATCCGCCAGCCGACATATTTGCCCAGGTTTAAGATTGAATTTTCAAGGAAGGCCGGATTCAATGATTTAAAATCGGATAAAGATGAAACTAAAGATTGTGAGGACTGATGAGCCAAAGAAAGAAGGCGGGGGCGCAGAGATGAAATTGAAGAAGAAAGGCTGATATAATTTTGTTTGAAAGCCGATGCCAGGCCATAACCTAAATTTGTAATTGTTTCCGCGGCGTTTTCAAATATTGCCGCGGTATTACTGACGGACTTTGCGGCAATATTTTGGGCGCTGTTTTTCAGATCAATGATTTCTCCGAGAACGGCTTGATTGACGGCAAGAGTTTGCCTAACCAATTGTTCAGCTGTATTTTTGGCGCCGTTCAATCCCGCTATTGCAACCTCAGGATATTTCAAAATAAAAAAACCGGATAAAACGAAAATCAAAAAAAGAATAATAAAGATTTTGCCGATTGAAATTTTGAAAGCCAGAAGATTTGAAACAAATTCTGCCAAATGAAATTTGGAGGAATTAAATTTTTTGGTTGGAATATGATCTTCTCCCAAAAGCAGAGTATCCCAAGGGTCAGTTTTGTTAGAAGTAAAATTTGAAGTGTTTTTATCTTTTACATAATTCAGGTCATTTGCAATTTTCTCAAGTTTTTTTTCAAGAGTTGTAAATTTATTTTCAATGTTTCCATTTGAATAATGAGAGCCGTTTGTTGGATTATTCTTGATAAAATTTGAAAAAACATCTTCAGCGATAAACCATGACGATCCGATTCTTTCTCCAACTAATTTTCCATTTTTGATTAATTGCCGAAGATATTCCCGATGGAATCCGGAAGAAACCGAAGCAATATTTAACGGAATAAATTTTTTTCCGTTTTTCCAAATTTCTCTGTTTGATTTGCGAGACATAACTTTTAAAAACAAAAACTAATCAGATATAATAAGTTTAAATCAAACAGTTTGAAAAATATATTTTAGCCTGTGCATAACTTTACAGGGCAAATGAGATAACTCCTCATCTAACAGGGTCGCTGCCTTCCGACATAAAATAATTTTGTAAAAGCGTTGCCAATTATCGCTGTGTTTCCAGCTAAAAAAAATCAACCAAACACCCACGGAACTGTATAAACAAAAAATCAACCTTTTCTCAAGGTTGATAAAGTTTAATAAAGAATTAAATTTATTACTTGAAAACTATGAATTTGTAGCCAATAAAATTCCAAAGCAAGCTTGCAGCTGAACCGGTTGCGGCTCCGACATTGGCCCAAAGCGCGGGACTCAAACCGAATTTAGCTCCAATTATATTTACTACTAGTGAAGAAGAGCCTACATTTATTGCAACTGATACAAGGCTTATTGCCAAAAACTGGAGATATTCTTTACCAATCTCTTTTCTTTCAGATGAAAATACCCAGTATCGGTTCCAAATGTAACTGTTGATATTTGCTATTGCGAAACTGGCCGCTTTAAACAAAACAAAACTGAAACCGGAAGCGGCGCCGGTAATATAAATCAGAAAATTTAAAATTCCGAAATCAATAGCAGTGTTAAGAAATCCGACGGCTGCAAATTTGCCAAACTGATAGAGTTTTGTATATTTCATTTTAATTTTTTTGATAACGGCGGTTTATTTCGGTTTCAACTTCTTCTCTCGGCCGGCCGTATTTTAAAGCTGATAATGATTTTAATGTCTGGTTCATAGCCGTATTTCCTTTTTGCGGCGGAAAAGTTTTGATGTTAAACGGCTTGAAAGTCCGGCCGTGCGCCAAAATTTTCAGATAGGCGCTGAAATTATCAATGTTTAGAAGATCGTGCGCCGAAAACACGGGCTCAAATTGTTTCTGCATAAATTCGGCGTCTTCGGCGCCGATGCGGAATGAGGCGATTGAACCGACATTGCCGAAAACGGCAAGTTTTATGTTTTCGGCAAGCTGACCTATGAATTGATGGGCAAGAACGAGATTGAGCCGGTACTTTCTGGCTTCTGAAAGTATGGTCGCGATTGACGGCGTGGTTACATTCTGAAATTCATCCAGATATAAATAAAAATCGCGGCGAGATTCTTCCGGGATATTAACCCGCGACAGGGCGGCCATAAGCAATTTGCCGACAATAATCAATCCAAGCAGTCGGGCGTTGGTTTCGCCGACGCGGCCTTTTGAGAGATTGATTAAAAATATGCGGGAACCATCCAAAATTTCACGGAAATTTATTGAAGATTTTTCCTGCAGAAGAATCGGCCGCATAAATTCATTGGTCAAAAAAGCGTCAAATTTGGAAGTGATGTAAGGAACCATGTTGGCCAGCGCCGCTTCGCCTCCGGCTTTTTCGGCCACTTCCCGCCAAAAAGCGTTAACCACGGGATTGCGCGAACGGGAAAGCTTCAATTCGCGAAAATCCTTTTCGGCCATAACCCGTTCAATTTCCAAAAGAGTATTGCCCGAAGCCGGATCTTCCATAACCAAAAGCGCGGCGTTCCTGAAATAAGTTTCAAACATCGGCCCCAATGCTTCCGGCACGTCGGCGTAAAGCACTCTGAATATTTCCAAAAGCTCGTTGACTATGAATGTTTTTTGTTCGGGATAAGCCGGATCGTACTCCAAAAAATTAAAGCCGAGCGGGCGCAGGGTCGCGGCCGGGTCAAAATAAATTACGTCTTCTTTTCTTTTTTCAGGAACATAGCCAAGAATAGTTTCAACCATATCGCCGTGGGGATCAATGATGCAAAGGCCGCGGCCGGCTTCTATGTCCTGTTTGGCCATATTTTGAATAAGAGCCGTCTTTCCGGTTCCGGTCTGGCCGATAATATAAAGGTGCCTGCGCCTGTCTTCGCCGGCCAGCTTGACTTCGGTTTTTTCGCCGCGAAAGATATTTTCGCCGAGAATAATTCCTTCGGAGGTCAGACCCGCCGGCGCCGGAGCTTCTTTTGCTTTTAAAAACTTGATTTTGGGAGCGGCTATCAAACCCGAAGGAAAATGAAAAATACTTGTCAGTTCGCGGCTGTTTAAAGGCATGGCCCGGCTTCTGTCAAAAAAGCGAAAAGAAAAATTATAAAGAAATTTATCCAGTTTCCTGCCGTGAACCTGTTTTAATTTAAAATTATTTCCGCGCGGCTCGCCAAATTGCATAAAAGCGCTGGATAATTCCCGCAAAATGTTCTCGGCTTCCTCAGTGCTTGCCGCCGATGTCACCAAACGGATATTCGCGCTCATCATCGGAAACCCGGCTTTTTCTTCAACCAGTTTGACCAACTCCTCGTCAATCGCCGCCGGGGTTTCTTTTTTATCGGTTTTTTTATCACCGCCGAAAATAAAGGCAAATATTGATTCTTTAAATTTTAATCCGCGGCCGGCGCGAATATTTTTCAGAACCTCCTTCAGGCTGCCGCGAAAACCTCCCGGCTCACGCGCAACGGCAATCTGCAAGGCCGCGCCTTCGCCCTCTTTTTGTAATTTAGAAAAAGCAGTGGCGATGACTTCCAAAGGATCGGAATTAAGACGCTGGTAGGTTCGGATCGGCAAAACCGGATTTTCGGCTAGAACAAAATAAGCTCCGGCATTCCCTCCGGCCGGATGAAATATATTGTAGTCTTCATATTTTTCCTCAATCCGGGCCTGAGGAAAAATGCTCTGGAGCTGTTTTTCAAAAAGACGGGCGTGGCGGCGCGGCACGGCGGCATAAAAAGCGGTTTCCTCCCCGACCGAAGGCAAAGCCAATTCCAAAAAAAACGCGGTCTCGCCCAAGCATCGGCCAAACCAGCTGTCTTTGAAAATTGCCGACATTCCGACATAAAATTCTTCCATTATCGAAACCAGCTCGCGAAACGACGGGGCTTCTTTTTTGGGTTCGGCTTCAAGCGGCAAAGTGATTTCAAAAAGAACAAAACCCAAAGCCGACTTCAAACTTTTTTTGTTTTTTTCCAAGCGGTAAAAAAACAAAAAAACGGCGGCCAGAATAAAAAAAACGGCAATTCCGATATAAATGTAAAAAAGAAGCTGAAAAGAAATAAAATTCATTCCTTATTTTTCTCTTTTAAAAGCTCTTCAAGCACCAGACGGTCGTGAAAATCGTCCAAGAGATGAGGATTTTTAAGGCGGCGGACGATATTGGCCGCGCTTGATATCCCGTTTTTACGGGCGATTTTTAAAATTTCTTCAATTTGGCCGGCATGCGGCTCGTTTTGGAGACGCAAAACCGCTTTTTTAATTTCATCATCTTGCGGCCGGGCTGCGGGCGTTGGGGGTACAGGAGCGGCCTCTGCCGTATATTCTTTAATCAATTCTTTTGCTTCCTCAGCCGGCTTAAATTCCTGTCCGGATTCGGCCATTTCTTTCTTTTTTGCTTCCAGCGCCGCTTCAAGGCCTTTAATTTCCTCTTTAAATTTTTCAGTTGAAAGATTTTCAGCCATTAACAATATGATAACAAATTATTTCAATGTATAATAGCCATATGCCCAGATTTCCAAAAATGTTCTGGCTAATGGCGGCCATTTTTATTATTGCCGCCTTTTTCAGAATTTGGAGAATTGACGCCGTTCCGCCGGGTTTATATCCCGACGAAGCAATGAACGGAAACAACGCTCTTTACGCGCTTAAAACCGGCGATTTACAAGTATTTTATCCCGAAAACAACGGCCGCGAAGGATTGTTTATAAATATCCAGGCGCTGTCAATTAAGATTTTCGGCAACGAACCTTGGACGCTTAGACTGATTTCAGCGCTATTTGGCATCGCAACAATCGCCGGCATTTTTTATTTGGCGCGCGAATTATTCAAAGATAAATTTCTGCCGGAGAATTCTAACGTCGGGATGAATCTTAAAGCCCGCGACATCATCGCCTTAGCCGCGGCTTTTTTTATGGCGGTCAGTTTCTGGCACATTAATTTTTCACGGATCGGCTTTCGGGCGATTATGGCGCCCTTCTTTTTGATTTGGGGAATCTACTTTTTATTATCATCTTTAAATAAAACAACAACTTTAAACACAGCAAGAGCGCAGGCAAAAATTATAATTTTTGCCGTTTTAGGCGGCTTATTTTATGGATTGGGATTTTATAGTTATATTGCTTATCGCGCCGCGCCGCTATTGGCGCTGGCGGTTTTTCTTTTTTACTGGCTTCAAAATAAAGAATGGCCGGTTCGTCGAAAAATTCTGCTTTGCGCCTTCTGCTTTCTGTTTTCTGCCGTTATTGTTGCCGCTCCTTTGGGAATTTATTTTCTGAAAAGTCCCTCTGATTTTTTTGGGCGTTCCAGCCAGATATCAGTTTTTAGCGGCGAGGCGCCTATGAAAGATTTTTTGATTAATCTCGGCAAAACTTTCGGCGCTTTTTGGTTTAGCGGCGACGCAAACGCCCGGCATAATTTGCCGGGATCGCCCCAACTTTGGCGGCCGATTGGAATTCTGTTTGCTCTCGGCCTTGCGGCCGGCGTTTATTCGTTTGCCAAATCAAGCGCCAAATCCGGATTTAAAATGATTTATCTTTTGCTCTGGTCATGGCTCATTATTTTCAGCCTGCCGGTTGCTTTTTCTTCGGAAGGCTTGCCTCACGCCCTTCGTTCCATTTTAATGCTGCCGGCGGCGATTATTTTTAGCGCTTATGGTTTTTGGCTGATTATCAGCTCGTCAGTTTCATGGCTTGAAAAAAACGCTGATTTTTTTCCGGAAAATTCAGGGTTAAAAGAGCTCCGGCGGATAAAATTTGAGTTTTTTCTGCTTGCGGCTGTTTTTCTCGGCGCCCACATCGCCGCCGCTTATTCCAATTATTTCACGCTTTGGGTGCGTTTGCCGGAAACTTATTTTGCTTTCAGCGTTCCTTATACCGATATGGCGAAATGGCTTAATAATCAATCAAAAGAACTGCCGAAATACGTTATTGTAAACGCTGACGGAGTTTTAGTTTCTTCACCCGACGATAAAAAAATAAGGCCCTTGCCGATGCCGTCCCAGACCTTAATGTTTTTAACCGACAGCTGGCCGGCTGAAAATCAAAAAAAACAAAACCTAAATTATGTTTTGCCTGATGAACTCGCGGCCATTGATTGTTCGCAAGCCTGCGCAATTATAATGTTAGAATCCGATTCTTCTTTAAAGAGTGAACTGAAACAAAATATAGACGGCTTGAAATTAACCGTTAAGCCCGGATTTCCGGTATATTATAAAAATGCTGAATTTTAAACCAAACCTCATAGCCGGATTGTTTTTGGGAGCAATGGCTGTTTTGATGTTTTTTTCTTCGCTTGGCGATTCGGCAACCATGGACGAACTGGCTCATATTCCGGCCGGCTTTTCATATTTAACTCAAAAGGATCACCGGTTGAATCCCGAGCACCCGCCTCTTATCAAAGATTTAAGTGCCATTCCGCTTTTATTCCTCAATCTTAATTTTCCAACAAACATTAAAGCTTGGGCCGACGACATTAACGGCCAATGGGATATGGGCCGGATATTTTTGTATGAATCGGGAAACAATCCCGACCGGATTTTATTCTGGTCGCGGCTTCCGATGATGATTCTCGCTCTTATTTTCGGCTGGCTTTTTTTCAATTGGGTAAAAAAGATTTACGGCAATAAAGTCGGCCTTATCGCCCTTTTCTTTTTCAGTTTTTCGCCGACAATCATCGCCCATTCGCGTTATGTGACAACTGATCTTGCAGCTTCTTTCGGATTTTTCATCGGCATTGCCGCTTTTATCCGTTTTTTGGAAAAACAAACCATAAACCGGATAATTTTGGCCGGTTTGGCTGTCGGAGGCGCCCTTCTCTTGAAATTCTCCGTTATACTTTTAATCCCGTTCTGCCTTTTGTTCGGATTTCTGTGGCTGATTTTGGCTAACTTTGATCAATTTGAATTTCGCGCTTTTTGTCTGAAAAAATTAAAAATGCTCGCAGAAATAGCCGCGATTTTTCTGATTGCCGCGCTCTGCGTTTATCTGGTTTATTTGTTCCATGTTTGGAATTATCCGCAGGAGCGCCAAGTTCGCGACACTAATTTCATTTTAACTTCATTCGGTTTCAGGCCAGCGGCCGATCTTACAGTTGCCATGGCCAAAAACTCAATCCTTCGGCCAATCGCGCAATACTTGCTGGGTTTATTGATGGTTATTCAGCGTTCGGCCGGCGGCAACACCACTTATTTTTTAGGAGAAGTTTCGGCCGGTGGATGGTGGTATTATTTTCCGACGGCATATCTCCTTAAAGAACCGCTTGCTTTTTTAATTTTTGCCGGACTGGCCTTGATTCTGGCTTTAAAAGCAATAAAAAATTCGGGAGAAAAGACGTTCGCGGCGGCGGCAGAATGGATGCGCGGCAATTTCGCGCTTTCGGCAGGCATGATTTTTATTGCCGGCTACTGGCTGATATCAATAAGAAGTCCTCTTAATATCGGCATTCGCCACGTCATGCCAACCTACCCTTTTATTTACTTTTTGATTTCGCGCCAAATTGTCCGCTGGTTTCATTTTTCCGCTTTCCCCGATCCGCAAAATTTCCGGGAGTGGCTGCGGACGCTTTATGAACGCTATGTTAAAGCTTTGCCAAAATATGTTTTAATGACTTTTCTTTTTATATGGTTGGTTCTATCAGCCGTTATCGCTTTTCCCAATTATCTTTCTTATTATAATGAACTCGGCGGCGGGTTGCGAAACGGTTTTAAATACATTGTTGATTCCAATTATGACTGGGGGCAGGATTTGAGGCGGCTCCAAAATTTTGTTCAAAAAAACAAAATAGAAAAAATCGCGGTGGATTATTTTGGCGGAGGCGAGCCTTCTTTTTATCTAGGCAATCAATTTCAGCCGTGGTGGTCGGGCCGGGGCAAACCGGATCCCGACAAAGGCGACCCGGAATGGCTGGCAGTATCGGCCACGCTGCGCCAAGGCGCTGAAAATTCTTATCTCTGGCTTCGCGACTACGAGCCGGTTGCCCGCGCCGGCTACTCAATATTCATCTACAAATTTTAATAGGCAGATTCAACAAATAAACTAACACTTATTTTATTTAGACGCGGGATTTATATCCTTGATTATAATTTCGCTGTAGGGCTGGCGGTGGCCTCTTTTTTTGCGCAGGCGCGTTTTGGAATGATAATGAAAGACGATTATTTTTTTATCTTTTTTAGTTCCAAGAAACTCGGCTTTGATCGCGGCGCCCGAAACCCGAGGCCGGCCGACCTCAATTTTTTCGCCGTCGGCATAGAGCAAAACTTCGTCAAATTTTAAAACTCCGCCTTCTTCGGACGGATTTTTGAGTTTTTCGGTTTTTAATTTCATTCCGGGGCTGACCAGATATTGTTTGCCGCCGATTTTTACCACTGCGTAAGACATGTTCCAAATTTTATTCCAGAATCTGCGGTTTGTCAACGGCTAACGGTTCAAGACCCGGGGCGGCGCCGGTTATTTTGAGAACATCCTTGTCAATTTTGCCTAATTCTTTATACGAGGCGTTATAGGCGTTTACGGTTGAAGAAAGATGGTTTCCGAGTTTTGCCACAAACTCCTCGTAATTTTTGATGTGCCGGCCCAATTCTTCCACTCTTTTTCTGATTTCTTTGGCTGATTCTTCAATTTTCAACGCCCTTAATCCCTGCAAAACGGTCTGAAGATAAGCCATAAAAGAAGTCGGGGAAACAATGATGACATGTTTGTCCTTAAAAGCGTATTCTATCAAATCGCGGGTTGAAGTTTTGACGGCTCCGACTTGATTTATCAGGAGGTCGTAATAAATGGCTTCGGAAGGGATAAACATAAAAGCAAAATCCATCGTTTCCTCTTTTGGCCGGATATATTTCGCGGTTTCGTCAATTCTGTTTTTCAAATCTTGCTTGAAAACTTTTTCCAAACGTTCTCGCTCCTCTTTATTGTTGGTTTCCAATATGCGGTTGTAATTTTCCAGAGAAAATTTGGAATCAATCGACAAAATCTTGTTTTTGTCAAGAAAGATCACGGCATCCACTATTTCTCCGTCTTCAAATTTATACTGCATCTGATATGCGCCCGGCGGCATAACGTTTTTGAGGACCGTTTCCAGATAATATTCGCCCAAAACTCCCCGCTGTTTCGGGTTTTTTAAAATATCCTGCAATGATTTTAACTGCTCGGTAAAATTCAAAACTTCTTTGTTGGTTTGTCCCAGTTTTGCCAGACCTTCGGTAACGTCTTTTATTATCGCAAAGCTCTGGCCGAAATGAGTTTGAATGGCTTTGGTGGACTCGCCTAGCCTGCTGTCCATAGTACGGGCAAGTTCGTTGATCTGGGTTTGAAGCATAAAAATACCGTTGTCCTTCGCTTCCGGACCTTTCTTTTTGAGGAAAAAAATAACAAGCGCGGAGGAGGCGGCGCCGACAAACAAAGCAATAATTATTATAAAAAATTCATTCATTATAGATTATTTTACGCTTCTTTCACCGATTGTCCAAAACCGCCACGGTTTTTTAGCCCAAGCGCCGGCGTATTCAACTCCGATTCTCGGGCCGGATTTGATTTGAGAAAATTTTAACCGGCCGCCGAGCCTTCTTTCAAACCTCAATTCTTTGTTTTTTATCAAATTTTGGCCGTGAAAACGTTTATCAATATGCAGAGCTTTGCAAACCCGGCCTGGCCCGCTGAAATTTTTCCCGTCAATTGATACCGCGCGGATGAGGACCGCCGCCGGAAAATCGCTTTTTTCTGTAACAACATTAAAACAATAATGCATCCCGTAAATAAGATAAACATAAGCCGTGCCGGCTTTCGCAAACAAAACTTCGGATCGCTTCGTCCGTCCTTTGGAGGCATGGCAGGCCAAATCGTTTTCTCCGACATAAGCCTCGGTTTCGCAAATAGAGGCGCGAATTTCGCGGCCGCGCCATCTCCGGATCAAGGTCCGACCTAAAAGATTTTTGGCAACCCAAAGCGTCGGCTTCTGAAAAAAAATTCTTTGCATAAAAATTTAGCCATAGCCACCAGGTGGCTAAGTAAAATCAAATATCTAAAAAATCTCTATCACTCTTTTTATTTTCAATAATATCTTTCAATGCATCTTCTGCAAAAACACGATATTCATCAATACTCTTAAATTGATTTAAAATTATATTTTTAGCACAAATTTTTTTATTAGTGATTCCAAAATATTCATCCCAACTCGATTTATGCAACTTGGCCACCTGGTGGCCAAGTTTATGAACTTTGTTATTTAAATTTATATATGAAGCACATCTAAGCAAATAATCATTAGAATCAATGAGTTTTGCCTTAAAAGGTCCTTCAAAAAGAGTACCGCATCTTTTATATTTATGATTAAAATAACATGAATATCCTCCAGCTAGTTTTTTTATAAAAGCACTTATTCCAGCATCCATAATTTGTTTAAGCATAATATGGTAATGATTAAAATTAAGACAGTAACAAATTATTTCAACCAACGGTTTATTTTTATTTTTTATTACATTGTCATTTTTTTGTTTAAATGATTTTTCATAAAGACTTCCTATAGAATCTATCGTATTAAATTCTCTCATACTATCTATAAAACGATTGAGATCGCAAACATTATTAAATATTTGTCTTTTATCAGTGCCACGATTAAATAAATGATAGATTTCTCCCGTAACAAAACTTATATTTCTCATTTTTTAATTTTAATTTATTTTTTGTCACTTGGCCACCTGGTGGCTAATTCAGTCAATTTTCGCGCGATTTGCCAGACATCGCCCGCCCCCATCGTGAGCAATATGGTTTTAGCTTCGCTTCCCAAAATTTTTTTAAACTGCTCCTCATCAAACGCGCCTATCGCCCCGACAAAACGCGCGGATGGATGCGCTTTTGCCAACTTTTCAGCAAGCAATTTATCAATATCTTCATCAGTTTTTTCGCTTTCACGGGCCGATGAATAAGTGCTCGCGAGCATAACCTCATCAGCTTTGCCGAAAGAATCAATAAAATCGTCAAAGAAAGCTTTTGTCCGGCTGAAAGTGTGGGGCTGAAAAATGACTTTTATCCGCCATTCGGGATAACGCTCTTTGAGAGCTTGAAGCGTGGCTTTAATCTCGGCCGGATGGTGGGCATAATCGTCCATAACCGCTAATTTTTCGCTTTGATAATAAATTTCGCATCTGCGCCTGACGCCTAAAAAACTTTTAACGGCTTTTTGAACATCGCCGTCGGCAATACCAAGCTCCCGGGTCAATTTCATGATGAGCCCGATGTTTTCAAGATTGTGCCGCCCGATTAAATTGCCGGGATCAATTTTGGGAAGATTTCCGCCGGATTCAAAATATTTTAATCTGGTTTTAGCTTTGAGCGCTTCAAAAGCGGCCTGATAGGAAGCCTTATCCGGAAAAGTGTCGGGATGATCATAATCAACATTAGTTATTAAAAGATACGAAGGTTTGAAATTTAAAAATTTTTTCTGATATTCATCGCCTTCTATAACCATCCAATCTGATTTTCCTATTCTGGCGTTTGACTGCCAATTTATGACCGTGCCGCCGGCCAGAACAGTCGGATCAAATCCGGATTCAATCATAATATGGCCCAAAAGAGCGGTAGCGGTCGTTTTTCCGTGAGTTCCGGCGATCATAATCCCCTGTTTTTGATTGAATATTCCGGCTAACGCTTCGGCATAGGAAATCTGCCGGATACCCAGCTTTTCGGCCGCTTGCCGCTCAATATGGTTATTGCCGTAAGCCGAAGAATAAACAACCAAATCAATTTTGGAAAAAATGTTTTTTGCATTAAAATCCAAAGGCTTAATCTTTAATCGTTTAAGCACCCGGTCGGTGTGAAATTCTTCTTTAATGTCAGAGCCGGTTATTTCAGCTCCGGAATTCAACAGAATTTCAACCAGAGCGGTCATCCCCACTCCTTTAATTCCGATCATATGGATTTTTTGACCTTTAAAATTCAGGGTTTCCATAATTAGAGTTATACTTGATTTATGTGGCTTTTGGAAATCATTCCCATAACCAAATCGCTCGCCGGTTCGGATTGCCTGACTTATTTTAGCACAAAAGAACTTGCTCCAGGCGCGCTGGTTGAAGTGTTTTTAAGAAAAAAGACCGTTCCGGCTCTTGTGGCCAAAACAGAAAAATTGGAAGCTAAAAAAGCTTTTTTAAAGAAAAGCTCTTTTTCATTAAAAAAAATAAATAAAGTTTTAGCGGCTGAATTTTTAGCGGCTGATTTCATTTCTTTCATTAACAAGACTTCTGAATATTTTCTGACGCCGCCGGGTTCTCTGGCAAAATTTTTTTTGCCGCAGGTTTTTTGGAAAAAAGGAGCCCCGGCAATATCGGCTCTAAACGCCGATAAAGGCCGGAATTTAAAGCCGACAAGCGATTCCAACGCCGGTTTATACAAAATTTCGGCTTATCAGGCTCTCCGCGCCGACCGCCTGAAATATTTTCGCGGCATTATCCGCGAAACTTTGAGCCGCGGCCGGTCGGCCGCGATTCTGACGCCGACGATAAACGCGGCCCGGGATCTTTTCAGCGAGATCGCCAAAGGCACGGAGGAAAAAACTTTTTTGCTTCACGCCGAACTTCCCCAAAAAATTTTCTTGGACGCCTGGAAACAAATAAATTTTTCCGAACACCCGGTTGTTGTCGTCGGCACCGCCCCGATCATGGCCGCTTTAAGGCCCGATACCGGAGTTTTCATCATTGAAGAAGATTCCAATGAAAATTATTACAACGCCATCAGGCGCCCTTTCTTTGATCTCCGGAAAGCCGCCGAATTCCTTTGCGCCGCCAAAAGGATGCATTTGATTCATGCCGATGTTGTTTTGCGTCTCGGCATTGATGAAAGCCATATTTTAAGTTATTCCAATTCCCGCCTGCTTTCGCAAGCCGAAAATCGGATTATTGACGCCCGTAAAAATCCGGACGGCGGCTTTAAAATTTTAAGTCCGGAACTCATTGACAACCTGGCCGCTATTTCCAAAAACAAAGAATCGGCGGTTTTAATCGGCCATCGGCGCGGTTTCAGCTCAATGACGGTTTGTCAGGATTGCGGCCGGATTATTACTTGCGCCAATTGTTCAAGCCCGCTCTCTTTGCATAAAAAAAATTCAAAAGAGCCGTTACAATCTTATTTCTTATGCCATTATTGCATGCGCCGGAAAGATGCTGTTCAGCGCTGTCCGGATTGCAAAAGCTGGAAACTGGCGAGCTACGGCATTGGAATTGAAAAAATATGCGAGGAGCTTCGCCGCGTTTTCCCGTCAATCAATATTTTCCGGTTGGACAGCGATACAGTCAAATCAAGAAATGAAGGCGAAAAGATAAGAAACGATTTTTTGGAGAAAGGGGGCGTCTTGGCGGCCACTGCCGAACTTTTTCTTAATCTTTTCAGAAATCCCGTCCCTCACATCGCGGTTGCGGCGATTGACGGCCTTTTTTCCCTGCCGGATTACCGGATGCATGAACGAATCATGATTTTTTTAATCCGTTTGAGAACTCTCGCCCAAAAAAGCTTTTTAGTCCAGACTCGTCTGGCCGAATACTCTATTTTTCAGCAGGCGATTGCCGGAAATATTTCCGGTTTTAAAAACAAAGAGCTTGAAGAAAGAAAGCGCTTCGGCTATCCTCCGGCGGTGGATATGGTTAAAATAAGCCTTGAAGACAAAAATAAAAGTAAACTTATTGCCAGAATTTCGACGCTGGCGCGCGAACTTCAAAAATGGAGTCCGGTTGATTTTCCGGCCTTTGTAGTTAAAATCCGCGGCCGCTGCCGCTGGCATATTATTTTGCGGCTTCCGCGCGCAAGCTGGCCGAAAAACCAACCGGAGCTTCATAAAATTTTAAAAAATCTTTCTCCAGAATGGAGCATCCAAGTTGACCCGCCGAGCTTGTTGTAATCCAAAGGGCTTTCCTAGGGATTAACCCCTAGGAAAGCCCTTTGGAACCCCTTTGGAATCCCATTATTGACTTTTAGAAATAAATGACTAAGATAAATTATTATGGCTCATACTAAAGCCCAAGGTTCGGCTAAAAATTTAAGAGATTCCCAGCCCAAATATCTCGGGGTGAAATTGGCTGACGGCCAAAAAGCAAAAACCGGAAACATCATTGTCCGCCAGCGCGGACTCCGGTATATCGCCGGAAAAAATGTCGGCATTGGCAAAGACCACACTCTTTTTGCTTTGAGCGGCGGAATAGTCCGCTTTGCTTCAAAAAGGCGCGTCCGCTTTGACGGCAAAAAAATAAAAAAGGCGATTGTCAACGTTCTCTAGCGCCTCTTTTTTTAACCGCTTTGATAAATCCATTGAATAACGGATGGGGTTTGAGCGGCCGCGATTTGAATTCGGGATGGAACTGGACGCCGACAAAAAACGGATGATTGCCAAGTTCAATAATTTCAACAAGATTATGCTGGGGATTGACTCCGGAAACAATCAAACCGGCATTTTCAAAGCGCTGGCGGTAATCATTGTTAAATTCATAGCGATGACGATGGCGTTCAATGACATTGCGTTCGCCGTAAGCCCGACCGGCCAGAGTGCCGGCTTTAATTTCGCAAGGGTAGGAGCCTAGTCTCATTGAACCGCCGTATCGCTCCTGATTTATATTTTTTTCCTGTTCCGCCATAACTGAAATTACGGGATGCGGCGTGTCTTTGTCTATTTCGGCGCTTGAAGCTTTGGAGAGGCCAAGGACATTCCGGCCAAATTCAATGACGGCAAGCTGCATGCCGTAGCAAAGTCCCAAAAAAGGAATTTTGTTTTTGCGGGCATAGCCTATGGCTTTGATTTTTCCCAAAATACCTCTTGAGCCGAACCCGCCCGGGACAATCAAACCGCCGAAATTTTTAAGTTCAGCCAGTCTCCGACCGTCAGTTTCGTACGATTCTGAATCCAGCCAGTGAATATCCGGCTTCAAACCGTTTTTCCAACAGGCGTGCTTGACCGCTTCTATAACCGAAATGTAAGAATCAATCAAAGTAAAATCGCCGCTTGAAAAATATTTTCCTATTATGCCGATTTTGGCTGCCTCGCGGCATTTTTGGATCCGGCGATGAAGACCGGACCAATCGCCAAGCAAACTTTTTCGCTTCGGCAGGCCAAATTTTTGTAAAATTCTTTCGCTTAGCTTCCCTTTTTCAAAATTAATCGGGACTTCATAAATGCTTTTGATGTCCGGAGCCGCAATTATGTCGGATTCGCCGACATTGCAGAAAATCGCCAGTTTCTTTTTGCGCGGAGCGTCAATCGGCGCGACGGATCGCGCGATAATTATGTCAGGTTGGATGCCGGCGGCGTTCATTGCCCTGACGGCGTGCTGGGTCGGCTTGGTTTTCATCTCGCCGATCATTCTCGGCACCGGCAGATAAGAAACCAGAACAAAAAGAATATCGTTTCCGAAGCGCAGGCGCATCATCCGGGCCGCTTCCAGAAATAAAATGTTTTCATATTCGCCGACTGTGCCGCCGATCTCCACCAGAGTAATGTCGGCGCGAGCCGTACGGCTGGCATGCTCCAGACGCCGGATAACCTCATCCGGAATGTGAGGAACAACCTGCACGCATTTTCCGCCGTATTCCAGCCGCCGTTCGCGCTCAATGACCGACCGGTAGACGGCGCCGGTAGTCATATAATTTTCATTGGGAATATTTTCGTCCAGAAAACGCTCGTAATTTCCGACATCCTGATCACATTCCATCCCTCCTTCGGTGACAAAAACTTCGCCGTGCTCAACCGGATTCATGGTACCGGCGTCAATATTGAGATAAGGGTCAATTTTTACGCAAGTGACTTTAAAGCCGCAGCTTTTCAAAATTTTAGCCATGGCGGCGGTGGTAATTCCTTTACCTATCCCCGACATCACCCCGCCTGTTATGAAAATATAGCGCGACATAAAAATTGTTCAGATTTTAGGCTTTAGGTTTGTTGCTTGATTTGACTCTTACTTTTAGCGTCCCGCGGATCTCGCCTCTTTCAATAATTGCTTCATGCTCCCCTGTTTTTTTAATCGGTTCTTTTATCAATATTTCGGATTCGCTTATATCCTTAAATCCGATTTTAGCCAATTTGGCCGCGATTTGTTTTTTGGAAATCGCGCGGAAAAGTCCTCCTTGTTCGTTGGTTTTGGCTTCAAATTCAATAACAGAGTCTTTGAGTTTTCCGGCAGCTTCGGCAAAAGCGCTTTTTTGAACCGCAAGTCCCGATTCGCGTTTTGTTTTGAGCGCCTCCGCTTCTTTGATTGCGCCTTCCGAAGCCGGTTTTGCCAAGTTCTGGGGAAAAAGAAAATTGCGGGCGTAGCCGTCTTTAACATCCTTAATATCGCCTTTCTGCCCAAGATGCGGCAAATTTTGTAATAAAATAACTTTCATAATTTATTATTTATTAAGCAGTATTTCAATCGCTTTATCAAGCTGGGGATCAACGGCTGATTCGTTCTCGCTCGCCCCTTCAACCGCGACATCCGGCGCGAGCCCGTTTTCCGATATTGAGCGGCCAAGCGGAGTCAGCCATCTGGCAATGGTCACTTTGAGCGCGGTTTCAGCCGTAATCGGCACCATTTCCTGCACCGATCCTTTGCCGAAAGTTTTAGCGCCGACGAGCCTGGCTATGCCGTAATCCTGCAAAGCTCCGGCGACAATCTCGGAAGCCGAGGCCGAGCCGCCGTTGACTAAAATGACCACCGGAACATTGTTAAAAACATTATAGCCGCGCGAGCGATGGATTGTTTCCTGGCCTTTGCCAAAATCTTCTTTGACCACAACTTTGCCCGGAGGCAAAAACCAGCTGGCAATATCAACGGCCGCCTCCAGAAAACCTCCGGGATTGTTCCTGAAATCAATGATTATTTTATCCGCTCCGCTTTCAACCATCTGGCGCAGAGCCTGCCGGAACGCCAACGGCGATTTTTCTGAAAAACTGAAAAGTCTGATTATGAAAATTCCACTCGCCCGCGATTCGGTTTCCAGGAGAGGGATTTGAATCACGTCACGCACAACTTTAATCTCTCGGGTCTTGTCCTCATTGCCGCGCAGAACCGCTAAAACAACCTCCGTTCCTTTCTTACCGCGGATTAGGCGAACCGCCTCATCCAATGTCAAATCAGAAGATATTTTGTCGTCAATCTTAATGATTTTATCGCCAGCTTTAATTCCGGCTTTGTAAGACGGCGTGCCTTTCAGCGGCGCGATAACCGTAAGCGTTCCTTTTCTGATGCCGATTTCCATTCCGACTCCTTCAAAATCGCCGCGGATTTCAGAATCAAAAATTTCTTTTTCAGCCGGCGGAAAAAAAACGGTATAGGGATCGTCCAAAGACTCGGCCATTCCGGCAACCGCTCCCCAAACCATTTTTTGGCGGTCAAGGCCGTCCGAAGTCACATATTTTTCTTCAATCATCCGCCATGCTTTCCAAAACGGCTCAAAATCTATTTTTTGATCCGAAAGAGCCGGCGGCTCTTTTTTGCCGGCGACCGATAAAATTCTGTCCATTGACGGACTTTGTTCGTAGCCAACATAGGTTCCGAAAACAAAAACAGCGCCGGCTGCCGCAACCGCTCCCACGATCCAAATCGGTTTTTGATACCTGTTCATACGCTGGTTTTTATTTTATACTAAAAACATTCTTATTTCAAATCATGAAACTTTTTAATTTTTTAACCCGCAAAAAAGAAGAATTTAAACCTTTAAAAGATAAAAAAGCCGGAATGTACGCCTGCGGTCCGACTGTGTATAACTTCGCCCACATCGGCAATTTGCGCACTTATATTTTTGAAGATGTTTTGCGCCGGACGCTTGAACTGGCCGGTTACAAAGTCAAGCAAATAATGAACATTACCGACATTGACGACAAGATTATCCGCGAAGCCGCAAAAAATAAAAAAACAGCTGCTGATTTCGTAAAGCCGTTTAAATCGGCTTTTTTTGAAGACCTCAAGCTGTTGAACATCAAACCGGCTCAAAAATATCCTTTAGCAGCCGACCACATTCCCGAAATGATAGGTCTGATTTCACGGCTTTTAAAAACCGGCTTGGCTTACAAATCCCAAGGCTCGGTTTATTTTGACATATCAAAATTCAAATCATACGGCAAATTAAACCGCTTAAAACACCGCAAAAAATCGGGAATCGCCAGACACCGGATTGACGTTGACGAATACACCAAACTGAATGTTGAGGATTTCGCGCTCTGGAAAGCCGGCAGGCCCGGCGAGCCGTCTTGGAGCGCTCCCTTCGGCAAAGGACGGCCGGGCTGGCATATTGAATGCTCGGCAATGAGCATGAAATATCTCGGCCGGACTTTTGACATCCACACCGGAGCCGTTGACCTTTTGTTTCCCCATCATGAAAATGAAATCGCTCAATCCGAAGGCGCAACCAAAAAAGCGTTCGCCAAATTTTTTATTGAAGGCGAACATTTGCTGATTAACGGGCAAAAAATGTCAAAATCGCTCGGAAATGTTTATACTCTGCGCGATTTTGAAAAACGCAAATTAAATCCGCTGGCGTTCAGATATTTCGTTTTAACGGCGCACTACCGCTCAAAACTTAATTTCACCTGGGAAGGGCTTAAAGCCGCCGGCCGGGCGCTTGAACGGATAAAAGAACGGGTCTTTTTTTTGCGCCAAACTGCGCCAATAAAAGATAATTTAAAATTCAGGAAAAAATCAGCGGAGCGGCTGAACGACGATTTGGATATGCCCGGATTTTTTGCCGTATTCTGGAATAATTTTGACCGACTGTCGCTTAATGATATTCTCCGGGCTGATCAAATTTTGGGATTGAATCTTAAAGCTTTAAAATCTATAAAAATTCCGCCGCTTGTCAAAAAATTGGCCGAAACCCGGGAAAAATGGCGAAAAGAAAAAAAATGGGGAAAAGCCGACGCCACTCGCAACCGCATCAAAAAACTCGGCTGGCTGATTGAAGATTTGCCGTCCGGCCCGATAATCAAACCGTTGAAATAAAAATTGCTATCAATTTTCATGGCATTTTTATAAAACCCTCCCGCGCGGGGTAAAAAATACAAAGGGCTTTCCTTCGGGAAATTGAAAAAATCATCGCGCACGGATAAAACAAAAGAGCAAAGATTTAAATTGAAAAGTAACGAAAATTTGCGATCGGCTTTTTTATTTACTAATCAAAAATTCAACAAACAAAAACTGCCTTTTAATTCGGAGATTAATCGCGTAGTGACTTATATATTTCCGGCCTGATCCATTATCTATAAATATCGTGGTTGCCGATATTAATAAAATCAACCCTATCTGAATCAATAAAAAAGAACATTATTCTATATTGGCCGACAACGGTGAAAGTCCAATAATTTTTATACTTGCCGTGCAGTTTGTGAGTTTTCAATATATTATTGAAAGGATCTGCTCTAAAAATTCTTTCCTTTTCTATCGCCTTATTTTGTACAATTTTTGGCAACTTTTTATAAGATCTTTTGAATTTAGAAGAAACGCGAATGACCATATCAACTTAGATCATTTAAAGATTTGATTGTTTTTAATTTCTTTTGATGTTTTTCTTTGTTATATATTTTAATAGCAAGGTCAGTATCCGCTTCTTCAGACAGTCTTTTCCCAATCGTTTTTTCTAAATTTAAAAACTCTTCGTATTTTTTGCGAGGAATAACGACCAAATCATCGTTTTTTATCAAATTTTTCGGGATAGTAATTGTGTTCATATTTTTTATATTACCATATCATAAAATCAAAAGTCAAAAGCTCGCCAGCTTCGTCAACATCGCATAATTTTATAAAACCCTCCCGCGCGGGGTAAAAAATACAAAGGGCTTTCCTTCGGGAAATTGAAAAAAATTAGCAGTCTTGTGTCAAGACTGCTAAAACTGATTGGTTAAAGTTTATTATCATTCAAAAATCATTATATCCGGGACTTTTGGAGGAGGGCCGCACTCGCTGTCATAATCGCAGGCCTGCGGCGTGAAATCAGCGGTCCAGCGGGCAATGCCTTTGGAGATGCGGAATTCATCAAGCTATCCGTTAAAGAATAAATAAACTTTTTCATCCCCACGCCTAATTAACCGCTATATTATATTTAGAAGGATTGTCTAAAACTTTTTTTACTCCCAATAAAAATATATCAAAATCTTTTAAATTCTCGCTGAGAATTTTATAAATTTCCTCCGGCGCTATGTCGGCGTAAAAATGAACTATTCTGTTCCGGTAGCCGGCCATATTTTGAAGATTTACATCGGCGAAATTTTTATCAACAATGCCGAATTCCCCGATTTTTTTCGCTATTTCTTTATATTCGGAAACTTGACCTCCGGGAATTCTGGATAAAATATGCGCGCTAATATGGAAAACTCCTTCCAACGCCCTATGAAGATGAAATTGTGCCAATTTAAAACCAACTCCGCCTTTAAATTCATCAAAAGAAATTTTTGCCAACTTTTCCAATTCGCCGATTTCATTTTGAATGCCGTTTATTCTTTTTAAAATAGTGTCTTTATCTAAAGGGAGTTTAGTCATATTTTTTGAAGAATCGCTTTATGAAATTCGCGCCTTAAAGGAGCAAAATCCGCGTAAAATTCCATTGTGTTTCCCAAAAAATCAGAAACTATTTTTTTATCTCCGACATAAAGCAAAATACCGTCTTTAACAATATGATGCCTGAATTGCAAATCGGCAAATTCAATAAAAACTATGTCTATATCGCATAATCTCTTTATCTGGCCGGATAAAATATCGTAAAGTTCGTTATAAATTTTGTTTTTTTTGTCAAGATTGTATAAATCTTCCGCTTTTTTAACTAAAACAGCAAAATCAAAATCACTGGCTTTGTTGGCTATTCCTTGGGCATGTGAACCAAATAAAAAAATTCCGGCAATGCCCAATTCCTCCATTTTTTCATTTTGAAATTTAAATTTTATCATATTATGAATATATCATAATTAGCCAAAGATTGGAAATTTACCCTCATTAAATTTCGCCAAGTGAACCATTTAACAGAGTGAATTACTCAAACACCATTATATCCGGGACTTTTGGAGGAGGGCCGCAGCCGCCGTTATATTCGCAAGTCGGCGGAGTAAAATTGGCAGTCCACCGCGCGAGGCCTTTACTCACTCTAAATTCATCAAGCCAGCCATCAAAATCATTTGACAAATCCTCCCAAGCTCCTATATATACCGTGTCTGCAACGTTGTCCTGAGTTCCGGATACCGTACCCGTAGAACCCATTTGTACTCCATCCCTGAACCAGCGCCATGAATCTCCGTTGCGAGTAAGAGCCATGTGATACCATTGCCCAGTAACTAAGGTTGTTACTTCTCTCTCAAGGGTTAAAGCACCGCCGCCGACCTTTGACACCGCAAAATGAAAATACCAGGAATTAGGAGCATTGTAATAAACTTTCATCTGTTGATAATAACCACTGACATCTTCAACATCCCAAAAACCCATAACTTGCCCCGCTCCCAGAACAGTATTAAACCTCACCCAAAAATCAATCGTGAAATCCCCCGCCCCGAAGTTCCAGTCATCGCTGTCTGGCGTGCTCAAATTATCATTGACGCCATCAAAGAGTCCAGAAGCTCCGCCGAATTTGCTTTGAGCGGTATCAATCTGGGCGTTGCCGTTGGCAGTCCAAGTATGCGTCCCGCCTGCGGCATTATCGGTAAAAGTGGTTGAGCCGTCCGTTCCATTCATATGAAGCAGAGAAACAGTGTTTGAATCATTGCCTGCGGCGAAAACAAGTTTAAACCAATCATAATTAAACCAAACAACAATGCCGGCTATCAAAACCAAAGAAATTATTGAAAAATAAATGATTTTAGTCCGCATCTTCTCTGATGTTAGTGGTTATGGTGATGGTATTCGGATTTGATGCTTGCGTGCCGACCTGGATTTTAAAATCCTCCCTCATTGTCCAAGTATTGTTGGCAATGCTTCCGTCATCGCTGACTCCGGTTGAAGAACAATTTAATTCGTCAGTCCAGTTTGTGCCGTCGCCAAAACGGACAAAAGCGGTTCCGGTGTCGGTCTTGCAATACATCGTGGTTAAAGTCAGAGGCCGGACATTATTCATCAAAAGAATAGTGGTTGTTCCGGCCGCGCCGTAAGAGCCGATATAAGCGAGCGTGGAAGAAGCAAGGACGATATTTTTATTCTTGGCGACATAAAGAGCTCTTTCCGAGCCGTCATAAAATCTTAAAGAAGTTGAAGCGCCGGTGGTATTGATTGCCAACTGACCAGATGTGTTAATAGTCGGATCAGAACTAAAAGGAATAATCAACCCGCTATTAGGATCAATTCTTAACGTGCCGTAGATATCCAAAG